>JAQUQI010000001.1:0-259068 GCA_028716165.1 Candidatus Omnitrophota bacterium | reverse complement strand
GGAGGATAAAGCCATAAGGCTCTATTACTCGGACAAAGAGCTTACCAAAGGCAAAGGCTTTGACATGGCATTCCTGTCGGCAAAGACATGGTATGACACGTCTTCAGCCGTGTGGCAGGTAAAGAAAGACCATGACAGCCTTATCCTGGAACTCTATTGGAGCCAGTTCAAATTCGCGGTCAATTATAGATTTTTATTTGAAAACAGGTCTTTATCATGGAAGATGTCGTCTTCTTCCAAGGACTCTTTCAACCCCCAATCGCTGAAGCTTATATTGTATATGAGCCATGAATACCAGAATTACTTCTGCGGGCACCAGGAATCAGAATTTCCAAAAGATTTTACCATGTGGCAGGACATGAAACTGCAAGAGCCCATGTCAAGGTTCTTCGGCCTCAAAATGACAAAAGACCTGCCCGGCATTATGCTGGAAAACAAAGACAATCTTGACTGCCTTATCCAGAACAGCGATTCCGCCTCTTCATGCCACACACTGCAGATAGGCACGGATAAAGCGCGCGGTAAAGACGCTTCTATCAGCGCTGCCATAGACATAGATGAGGACGGTAAAAAAACAGACGCTTACATAAAAGAATGTTCGGACAGCCTCGCCCTCAAGCTCCGGCAGGAACTCTTAAACCGCAGTATATCAAAAGACAACTTAAAGCTTGTAGTTGACCCGGAGGATAAAGCCATAAGGCTCTATTACTCGGACAAAGAGCTTACCAAAGGCAAAGGCTTTGACATGGCATTCCTGTCGGCAAAGACATGGTATGACACGTCTTCAGCCGTGTGGCAGGTAAAGAAACAATCCGCTTCATGTATTATTATTGAGATGCGCTTTCCCGGCCTATTATCGCAAAAATGGAAAATGGCCTGCGAGTCCGGTAACAGATTGGATATTGATATCCATGCCGTATGCCCAAAGAAGGCCTCTATAAGCTGTCCGTCATTTACTTTGGATGTTCTAAACGGATATAAGGACTGGGTAACCGCGCGTGAATGCGGAAAATTATCCGTAGGCCATTATGTTAACAATATCGGCCCTGTCAGGCTAAAAGACAATAAGGTTACGTTTATTTTCTTAAAGCCCGTGCCGGTAAAATCCTTGCCTGGATTATTATTCCAATCCCAATCCCACGCCGAAAAAAGAATACTCGCGGTATTCAAACATAAGTCCAGGGAAGAAGAAAGGTTGTCCCTCAAATCGTCCATTATAGGCCACGCGGATTGGAACAAAAATCCTAATGGGTGCGGATGTTTTAAAGGTTTTGTTAAGTTTGCCGATAATGTCGCGCCTTTGAAAGAAGGTGTTCCTTTGACAGCAGGACCTTTTATCAACGCGGGAAAATTGAGGTTTATTTTTGACAGAGGCAGAGGCCGGTTGTTTTTTAATGACAGGGAATTGACATCAGGATTAGGCGTTTATACGTCCGTCAGGGTTTCAGGCATATGGTATGATTCTTATCAGGCCCTATGGCGTGTACTTGATAAAAGCAAGGATATGCTTGCCGTCTCGGGCGATTGGCCGTATCTGCCGTTGTCTCAAACGTGGCGGATAGAAAAAACCGGTAACGGGATATTCAGATGGGAAGCCGATGTTTGCATCCGCGAGAAGATGAATTTAGAGATACAACAGGCAAATATTATGCTGTCAGGCCTTTATAAGAAATGGTCGGCAGGAGACGGTTTTGCGGGTAATTTCAATAATGAATACACCAAAGATTATGATATACTGCCTTTCAGGTATTTTAGCGGAACCGCGCGCGGGCCAATAACCGCTCTAAGCCAGGTCATGCCGCAGGTGTTATTCGGGCATAACGGTAATGACGGAAAATTAAAGGCTATTATTGAAAATACCGATTCTTTGTATAAATCCAGATTACTGCAATTTTATAAGGCCTGCGGCAAGGTTTTACAGCCTGCCAGATACCGGTTTTTTGAAGGAACGATAAGCGTAAGCGTATAATTCTTATAAGGCTTGTTTGCTATGATGCGTAAAAAAATGTCATTAACCATACTTGCCGTCATATTGGCCGCCCAGGCGCTGGTTAATTTACAGGTTATTTATAAAGCAAAGGTGTTAAGGGTTTGTGACGAGGCCCATTATCTTGAAGGGGGACTGCATATTTATCGTGTTATATTTGACAATTATGACGGAAAGCGCGTGGGGGATATGATAAAAGACGCCGTAAAGATACGGAGACGTTTTCTGTCCAGGCCGCCGGCTTTTTTTATATTTCAGGCAATGGCATGGAAACTGGTATCGTTTTTTGACGTTTGTGATGAAAAGGCCGTCATATGGCTGGTCAGTACGCTGTTTTTGCTTATTCTGTCTTTTGGCTGTTATGGCATCGGTTCATTGCTCTGCGGCAGGACGGCAGGGCTTATGGCAGCTTTATTGACGGTATCTTCACCGATTATCTTTCAATATTCCCGCACGATGATGACAGACCTTCCCTTAACCGCGTTGACGTGTTTAAGCGTGTATTTATTGATACGGACAGATTATTTTAGGTCATTTTTTTTCAGTCTATGCCTTGGCCTGCTTCTGTCAATCGCCCAGCTGACAAGAGAGACATTCGCCTTATATGTGCTGTTTCCCCTGTTGTATTATATATACAGGTCTTTTATGAACAGGCCTGACCGTCGGCGCGCTTGCCGTAATATACTAATGTGCTTTGCGGTAGCGTTCTTAACGGTATTTTTCGTGTATTTTAATTCAATTGAATTGCTTCGTTATTATTGCCGGTTGTCCCAGCTTCCCCCTCCATATTCCAGTTCAATGTTTTTTTATATCAACAAATTCCCCGCTCTTCTGGGTTATCCGGTGTTTGTCTTTACGATACCGTTTTTTATCCAATCAATTATTAATATAAAGAATACGGACAAAATGCTTTTGTTATGGTTTCTTGTTCCCCTGGCAGTCATTTCGTTTCTTCCCAACCGGTTTTTAAGATTCGCCATGCCGGTTCTTCCCGCCTATTTTTTAATGGTAAGCCATGGATTATTTACAAGCCGTATTAATAGTTTATTCAAGAGGCTGTGCGCGGCAGTAATATTGTGCCTGTCTTTGCTGCAATTTGCCGCCATAAATTATAATTTCGCGTATCCTGCCTGGCTTCACAGCCCCATGGCATTCGGCATCAGGAACATGTTCAGGACGGATAAATATTATACGGTTAATAAAGACCTGTTGGAAGTTTTCAAAAGAGAAGAGGTAAAACCCGGCCGCAAGAAAAGGGTATTGTGCCTGTTCGGCCTGCCGCAGATTTTTTATCCGCTTGAGTATAAATTTGTTATGAAAAGGATGCCGTTTGAGCTGGATTGCTGTATTATGGCCGATGGAGTTGATGCCCGTGAACCGGGTACTTATGACTGGGATAGGCTGGTTGCGGGAGCGGATTATCTTATTGACAAGAATTCCGGACCGATAGGCTCACGCGGCAGCAGGGAAGACATAAGGAGCTGTTTTGAAAAAGCCCTTATAGCGCATGAAAAACTTTTTGAAGTGATTGCCCGCGTCAAAGTGCCTGAAGACGGTTCCGAGGTAGTTATTTACAGAAAGAAGTAATTTAATAGACAAAGGGGGTAGGGGATGAGCGGTATTTCGGGGTTTGTATTAAAGAAAGGCTTGAATATATCGGCCTCTTCCGTGAAAGAAGCGATGAGGGGGTTGTTTTTGCTTTCAGAATCAAGAGGCAAAGATACCGCCGGGGCTTTGTTTTTTGCCGAAGAAAAGTTATCTTGCTGTAAAGATAATGTTCGCGCGCGCAGATTGCTTAACACAAGAGCGTATAAAGAGTTCTGCCGGGCCTCAATCAGCCGTATCTTTCCATCGCGCGGCAGGACGATATCAACTCCGGCGGTTTTTTTGGCTTGCGCGGGGCTTAACGCTAGTAGCGGTACCGATATACAGCCTGCTACAGGGGGCCGGCTGTCGGGTGTCTATGACGGTTTTATCGCGGACCCGACTGTTTTAGACAATGCTTCCGCGCAGGTTTTAGGCAAAACAGCGCCGCGGCATGGAAGGATATTCGGTCTTTTGGAGTTGTTTATTGAGCAAGGCATGGGCCTGAAGGAGGCTGTCATAAAGCTTTATGAAAATATTGACGGTTCAGCCTCAATAGCCGCGTTAATGATAGAACACGACAGCATTGTTTTGGCAACGAATACGGGATCTCTTTATTATTGTGCCGATACGGGCAAGGGTTTTTGTTTTTTTTCATCCCAAAGGACTATTCTTGAGAAATTTATCAGAAAATCAATACCGCAGTCTTATGCCGGTAATTGTATTGTCAGCCAAGTGAAGGCCGGGACCGCTTTTTGCCTTCGGTTTAGAGATTTTGTCAAGACAACGTTTGATATAAATAGAAAATTATTAGTTCGCGGTAAGATAAGCCATAAAACTGATACGTATTTTTCGCGGCTATTGGACAGAAATGAAGCGGGCGCCGGGCAAGCCGGATGGGAAGCGCTAAAAAGATGCGCCAGATGCGTATTGCCTGAAACGATACCTTTTATCCGGTTTAACAATGACGGGATATGCAATTATTGCCTGGCCCATAAAAAATTGGTTTATAAAGGCAAGCCCGCTTTAGAAAATGTTGTTTCAAAATATCGCAGAAATGACGGCAGGCCCGACTGCCTTGTGGCATTGAGCGGCGGCAGAGACAGCTCTTTTGCCCTTCATTATGTCAAGACCGTGTTGAAGATGAACCCTGTTGCTTTTACTTTTGACTGGGGTATGACATCCGATTCCGCGTATAGAAACCAGGCCCGCCTTTGCGGAAAACTGGGCGTGGAACATATTGTAATGTCCGCAGACATCCGGGCGCAGAGGGATTATGTCCGGCGGAATATCAACGCATGGTTTAAGAGGCCGCATCCCGGTATGGTGGTTTTGTTCATGGCCGGGGACAAGCCGGCCGAATATTATATAAAGAGAACAGCTAAAGAGTATGGTATCGGATTGGTGGTCATGGCGCGCGGCAATGAATTTGAAAACACGGATTTTAAATGGGGCTTTCTCGGCATACCGTCAGGAGAACCCCAGGGTGTTATCCATAACCTGACTTTCGCCGGCCGCCTGCAGTTTTCCATAAATGCCGTTAAACAGTTTATGCTAAACCCCGCTTATTTTAACAGTTCCATATGGTCAACGTTTTTTGGCTACTGGGCCACCTATATACAGACTTACGATTATCTGTATTTATGGCATTATATTCCGTGGGACGAGGCCGAGGTGATAACAACTCTTAAAAATGAATATGACTGGGAATCCGCCCGGGACACAATACAAACATGGCGCATAGATGACCTTACCTCGCCTTTTTATAATTTTATATATTATACTTTGGGCGGTTTTACCGAGAATGATGCCTTCAGGAGCAACCAGATAAGAGAAGGGGTTTTGAGCAGGCAGGAAGCCTTGAGGCTTGTCTTAGCGGAGAACAGGCCGCGTTGGCAGGCTATCAGGGATTACATAGACAAGATCGGGCTTGATTACGATTATGTGATTAAGAAGATACGGTCTGTCCCGAAATTAACGGCAGTAAAATGACGAGTTAAGGGTTTTTTCTTAAACCACGGCCCGAAAAAAGAGTCTTTGAAAATTGTAAGGCGGAAAATAATGGAGAGCATTGTAGCGGTTGTGCCGGCGCACAACGAGCAGGCCAGGATAGGCAGGGTAATAGAGAGCGCTCTGGATTTTGTCCAGAAGGTTGTAGTTGTTGACGACCATTCTTGCGACGACACGCCTGTGATAGCAAAAAACAAAGGCGCCAGCGTCATAAAACTTGAATGTAACAAAGGCGCCGGCTTTGCTACGCGGACCGGCTGTGATTATGCCGTCAACAACGGGGCGGACATTATTGTGACCATGGATGCCGACGGCCAGCATGATCCGGCTGATATACCAAGACTGCTTAAGCCCATATTGGAAAATAGGGCGCAGATAGTATTCGGTATGCGTCCGAGAGACAACAGGATGCCTATCGGAAAAAGAGCGGGCAATGCTTTTTTATCTTTTATTGCCAGGGCATTATTCGCTTCGGACATAATTGACACACAGACGGGTTTCCACGCCTTCAGGGCTGATTGTTATGACAGCCTGCGGTGGGAATCGGCAGGGTATGGAATTGTCACCGAAATAGCCTATAAGACCATAAGGCATAAGTTACGATATGAACAGGTTTTTGTCAAAACGATATACAATGACAAAAAAAACGGCATGCGTAAACGGGACGGATTGAAAGCCATATGGATGATGCTCAAATGGAAAGCTGGCCGGGCTTAATCCGAAACAATATGTTTAAAAGAAAGGTAAAAGGCGGCAGGCGCTTATGAATATTCTGATAACAGGCGGGGCCGGTTTTATCGGTTCACATTTATGCGACAGGTTTTTGAATCTGCGCCACAGGGTGGTATGCGTAGATAATATGTTGACAGGCAGTCCTAAAAATCTTGATTCAGCGCGCGAAACAGGCGGAGAATTTATTTTTATAAACGCGAACGTGAACAGGCGCAGTGAGATTGAGGGCGTGTTTAAATCGTATAATATAGACGCGGTTTATCACTATGCCGCCGTAGTAGGGGTAAGGAGGACCCAGGAGAGGCCTTTCAGTGTTCTTGAGGATATTGACGGTATCAAAAATATCATGGATTTATCGTTAAGGCACAATGTCAAAAAAATTATTTACGCTTCATCATCGGAAGTTTATGGCGAGCCGGTGGAAATACCTACCCATGAAAAAAGCTGTATAAATCCGAGCCTGACATACGCGGCCGTCAAATTAATAGGAGAGAGGTTTTGCAGGGCTTATTATGAAAAATACGGTTTAAGGACTTGTTCGTTGAGGTTTTTTAATGTGTATGGCCCCAGGCAAAATGCCTCGCCTTACGGCTTTGTTGTCGGGATATTGATTAAGCGCGCGCTGGCCGGGGAGGACATAGCAATATACGGTGACGGAAGCCAGACAAGGGATTTTACTTTTATCGCGGACGTGGTAAACAGTTCGGAGAAGGCTTTATTCGCTAAAGCCTGCGACGGGGAAGTGATAAACATCGGCACAGGCGTCAGGACTTCAATATTGTCGCTGGCGCGGGCCATAATAGAGGTTACCGGCAGCAAGGCAAATATCAGGTTTACGCCCAAACGCTTAAACGATGTGTTGAACAGGTGCGCCGAGATAAACAAAATGTCAAGGGTTTTAGGCTATGCCCCTGAATTCAATCTTAGCCGGGGGCTTGATGAGTCCGTGCAATGGTATAGAACTTGCGGGCATTCTTATTTTAAAAACGAAAGGACACATTGATGGCAACGGGTCCTAAAATATTACTGGTTAATTTACCGTGGCAGAAAGACGGCAGATGGGGCGTGCGGGCAGGGTCGCGCTGGCCCCATTTAAAAGACGCATCGGAAGGCGATTATATGCCGTTTCCTTTTTTTCTTGCCCACGCTTCATCACTGCTTAAAAGAAATGGTTTTAATGCCGGTATTCTTGACTGCGCGGCTGAACGTATGCCCGAATCTGTGTTTATGGAAAATATCAGGTCAATGGCACCTGATATTTTGGTTGCCGAAACATCCGTTCCGTCGTTTATGGATGATATGAAGGCGCTCAAAAACCTTGCTTGCTCGGGAAGGACAATAATACTATGCGGGCCCAATTCCTTAATATATGAAGAGTCTTTTTTAAAAGACCATTCTTTTATTGATTATGTCTTGCGCGCGGAATACGAATTTACTTTGCTTGAACTTGTCCAGAGCCGCTTGACCGGAAGAGATATGCGTAAAGTAAAAGGGCTTATATACAGGGATGCCGGCAAAATAGTTAAGACGCCGGAAAGGGGCCCGTTTGACGTGGACCTCTTGCCCTGGCCGGACAGGGCAGGGCTGCCAATGGAAAAATATCTGGACGCCCCAGGGGAAATGCCTACTCCGAGCGTTCAGATGCTGGCATCCCGGGGATGCCCTTTTGGCTGTAACTTCTGCCTTTGGCCCCAGGTGATGTATAGAGGCAGGCACTACAGGGCAAGGTCGGTCAAGGACGTGGTTGATGAAATGGAATATCTTATAAGGGAGATGAAATTTAAATCAGTATATTTTGATGATGATACATGGAATATCGGACGCGACAGGATATTGGATTTTTGCAAAGAGATAAGAAAAAGAGGTCTGCATACAACACCTTGGGCCATTATGGCAAGGGCTGATTTAATGGACAGAGAGCTGTTGAAGGAACTCAAAGCCGCCGGCCTATGGGCAGTGAAATACGGGGTTGAGTCCGGCGCCCAGTCCCTGGTAAAAAGATCAAACAAAAATATGAGATTAAAAGACAGCTTTCGCATGATTACCTTAACAAAGGCCTTGGGCATAAAAGTCCACCTGACATTTTGCTTTGGATTGGAGGGAGAGACCAAAGAGACTATACGCGATAGCATAAAACAGGCGCTTATCTTGGGGCCTGATTCTGTCCAGTTTTCCATATTGACCCCTTTTCCGGGGACAGCATTATTTAATTCGCTGGATAATTCTGGCAGGATACTTACCAGGGACTGGTCTAAGTATGACGGCCATTACCATTGTGTCTTTAAGCCCGACAGGCTTAGCCTCGGAGACCTTGAACAGGCAAAGGCGCGGGCTTATCAGGTATGGGGGGAATACGCCAGAAGGAGAATGGGTTTTTTAACAGGGCTTAAACGCTTTTTGAACTATATGCGCGCCAGGGGTATTGTTTTTGCCGTTTCTAAGGCCCTCCGATATATAAAATATCGCTGTGAATATGCCAGACTTAGCGCGTCGCGGCCAGGCGATTAATATAGCCGGAATTTTTTATGAGAGTAATATTTGTTACAAGAGAAGGTTATCGGCAGGCCGGGGCAAGGATAAGATGCTATAATCTGGCAAGGCAGTTACGCCTGGCAGGCTTTGAGACGAAGGTATTTTCTTTTGCGGATGACCTTGGCGCTCGTGATGGAGAGCAAGAATACGGCATGTCTTTGTCCGAAAAAATAGGATATAATATCCGGGCATTCCGTCGTCTGGCGCGCGAAGGAGGGCGAAATATTTTTTTTATTCAAAGGCTGAATTACCATGTTTTGGCGCCGATCATGGCCTCTGTCATGAACAGGAATAAGATTATATTTGATTGTGATGACTGGAATATCAGGGAAAATCCGAGGTATTATTGGATATTCCCTTCTTCCAAAATGGAATATTTTACCAGAAGGATGGCCGGATATGCCGATGCCTGCATTGCCGCGAGTTTTTACCTTAAGAAATATTTGCGGCCTTTCAGCAGGCGTATCTATTATTTGCCGACAGGCGTTGATACCCGTTTGTTTACCCCTGTCGGGAGTAACGAGAAAGGCAGGATAGTGTTTTTTTGGGCAGGGACCGTTTTCCACAAGGACATGTTTGATAATATCAGGTTTATGCTTTCTTGTTTTTCAGAGCTTAAAAAAGAACGCGCGGATATTTATCTTAAAATAGCCGGCTGTGGTAGTTATTATGAACAGATCAGAAAGGACGCCCTTTATTTAAACTGCGCTGACAGGATTGAATTTTGCGGCTGGGTCCAGCCCGATGATATGCCTGCCGCGCTGTCCCAGGTTGATATCTGCCTGTTGCCTCTTATCCAGAACAGCCGTTTTAACGCCGCAAAAAGCCCGACAAAATTATTTGAGTACATGGCAATGGGCAAACCCGTTATAGCCAGCGCCACGGGCGAGGCCTGCCGTATATTGTCCGACGGCAAAACGGGATTTTTGGCTTCGGGTAAAGATGAGTTTGCCCATTATATGCGCTTATTGTGCCGTGACAATGTGTTAAGGCGGGAATTGGGCTGCCGGGCCAGGCAGGCGGTATTGCTTGATTACAGTTTAGAAGTTATGGGCGGCAAATTGGCAAAAATAATAAATGACATATAGAATGGATATTTCCGTAATTATTGTTTCCTGTAACAGCGGCGCATTGTTGAAAAATTGCCTGGACTCGATATCAGGCCAGGCAGGCCCCGGCGTAGAGGTGATTATCGTAGATAATGGATCCAGCGACAGATCTGTTGAGGCATTGAAGAGCGCGTATGGCAGTGTCAGGTTTATTGAAAACAGGCAAAACCTCGGCGCTGCCCAGGCAAGGAACCAGGCCATAGCGCGTTCGGAAGGCGAATGGGTGCTAACACTGGACAGTGACATTATTTTGGGCAATGGTTTCATAGAGGCTTTTAAAGAATTGAGGCCTAAACTTACCCCGGATACCGGCATGGTCCAGCCCAACATACTAACAGAAGACGGCGGAAGAGTATATAGCCACGGTATTTACCTGACCGCGATAAAGAGATTCTATGATTATGATAAAGGAATGCCGGCGGATAGAAACGGTAAACATCTCTGTAAGGTGACAGGCCCCTGCTCGGCCGCCGCTTTCTATAAGCGCGATATGCTTGAAGAGGTGAAGCAGGAGACAGGGTATTTTGACAAAAGGTTCTTCTTTTTGGTAGAGGACATAGACTTGGCGTTAAGATGCCGAAATGCCGGCTGGTCATCGCTTTATTGCCCTTGCGCGGTTTGCTTTCATAAGGGCGGCAGTTTTCACACGGATAAAAGGGTGCGCCAATATTTATCATACCGCAACCGTAAATTGATGATTAAAAAAAATGTTTGCCCGCCAGCCCATTCCGCGTATAAAATACTGCAGGTATTTTACGAATCATTTCGTTTTATGTATTTGTTCATATTCAACCGGTATGCCAGAGCAGGCAGTCTTCCGGAGGATATTTTGAGGCCCGTGCCATGAATAGGCCTGACGGCGCTTTTATAAGTGTTATTGTTGTTACAAAAGGCGCCGGGGATTATATTTCAAGATGCCTTAGGTCTTTGGACGCGCAAACACTGCCTCCCGCGGAGGTGATTGTTATAGATAATTCTCTTGATAGCGGTTTTTCGCGTAAGCTAAAATGCGATTTTCCGAAAGTCGCGGTATACGAAAGCCCCGTGAACCTTTTTTACGCCGCGTCTTTAAACAAAGGCGTATTTATAAGCAGGGGCGAATACATACTCTGTCTTAATGATGATGTTGTGTTAGACGCGAATTTTATAAGCGAAGCCAGCAGAGGATTTTTTGCCGGTAAAAATATAGGCATGGTAAGCGGAAAAGTTTTTAGAGATGATGCCGAAACAATAGACAGTGTCGGCATTAGGCCTGACATATTTCGCAGGGCCAAAGAAAAAGGTTATGGAAAAGCCGCCGGCAAGTCTTTTGAAAAAGAAGCCTTTATATTCGGCCCCGGCGGCGCGGCCGCTTTTTACCGGAAAAAGATGCTTGAGGATATAAAATATGACTGCCAGTATTTTGACGAGGACCTCATTATGTTTTATGAAGACCTTGATGCCGCTTGGCGCGGAAGAAATTACGGCTGGAGAGGTTATTATGTCCCTTCGGCAGCAGCCTATCATATCCGCGGCGGCTCATTCCGGCCCGATGCGGGGTTAAATAAGCCTTTCGCGCGCAGGTATCTTGACAATAAAATGCACGCGTGGTTAATAAAAAACCGTTATATAGTTATGTTGAAAAATGAATCCGCGGCCGGATTAATATTACACATCGTACCAGCCCTGTTATTCGGGCTTTTGGAATTGGCTTATGCCTTTTTTTGCCGGAGGCAAGTTATACGCGCCTTAAAAGGCCATTATTGGATACGCAGGGCCCTGGCTAAGAGAAAATATTGTTTTCCGAGCCGGTATTAGGCCCGCTTTGGCGTATTATGATGATATGCCGTAACGCGGCGCGCGGTATTTTAAAATATGGAATTTACGTATTATGATGAACAGGCGTAATAATAAAATATTAATAATCGGGGCCGGGATTACGGGCTTGAGTGCGGCCTATCATCTCAAGGGCGATTATGCTTTGTTTGAAAAAAACCGGTTTGCCGGCGGAACAGCATCTTCGGAAAAGGTGGATGGTTTTATTTTTGATAAAGCAGGCCATCTTCTGCATTTTAAAACCTCCTGGGTAAAAAATCTTGTTGAAAAATTGATAAGCCCGGTCCGCCTGGATAAAAAGCGCAGGAGGTCCTGGATATTGTCCAAGGGCATATATACAAGATATCCTTTTCAGGTTAATACGTATAAACTGCCTCCGGCCGTGATTAAGGACTGCCTGCTTGAGATGGCCCACGCGCAGGTATCCGATGCCCGCAATAAAAAGCCCGCGGACAATTTACGGGATTGGATATTGGAGAGTCTTGGCAGCGGGGTTGCCAAGCATTTTATGTTTCCGTATAACCGGAAACTGTGGAAGACCCCCTTAAGCGGTGTCGGCATAGACTGGGTTGATAAATTTATACCCAAGCCCAGGCTTGACTATGCCATACGCGGGGCTGTGTCTGATTTTAAAAGGGGTTTTGGCTATAACAGGATATTTTTTTACCCGTCGCATGGCGGTATACAGGTTTTATCGGATGCTTTTTGTGCCGGGATTAAAGAAAAGGTTTTTTTTAACAAGGAAGTCAAGGCGATAGATATTTCTCAAAGGAAAGTAAGGTTTGCCGCGGGAGAAACGGCCTATTTTGATACGCTTATTTCAACTATGCCTCTGCCAGAGCTTATAGGATTAATAGATGCCGCTCCTCCTGCCTTAAAACACGCTGCCGGCAGGTTAAAGTTTGTTTCAGTCCTGAACCTGAATCTCGGTATAGACAGAAATAGTATTTCTGATAAACACTGGATTTATTTCCCGGAGAGAAAATACGTGTTTTATAGGGTTGGGTTTTTTTCTAATTTTTCTGACAATCTTTGTCCTAACGGCGCTAGTTCATTATACGCGGAGGTTTCGTATACGGATGACAGGCCTTTGAAAATGGATGACACCCAGGTCAGGGAACGCGTGATACATGACCTTAGAAAGGCCGGCATATTGTCCGGCCGCGACCGGGTCCTATCCGAAAAATTATGCCGGATAAAATATGCTTATCCTATCCGCGGCCGAAACGGGCTCGTGAAAAGTATTGATGATTTTCTGCGCGCGCGCGGAATCTATTCTATCGGCAGGTACGGAGGCTGGAAATACATGTCAATGGAGGAATGCATGCTGGAGGCAAAAATGACGGCCGATAATATAAATAATAACAGGCTGGGTTTTTGATGCCCAAGATAAGGCTCGCTCATATTATAACCGGCCTTGAGCTTGGCGGCGCGCAAAAGACCACGCTTTCCCTGCTTGCTTGTCTTGACAGGGCGCTGTATGACGTTTTTCTTTTTACTTCGGATGGAGGATATCTTGCTAAGAAGGCAGGGCTTATACAGGGGTTAAAGGTCATCGTTATTGACAGCCTTGTCCGTGACATTAATCTAGTAAAAGACGCGCGGTCTTTTTTTAAAATAGCGTATTATCTGCGGCGTTACAAAATATCTGTTGTCCATACGCATAGTTCAAAGGCCGGTATAATTGGACGATGGGCCGCGCGCCTTTCAGGGGTAAAATATGTTTTTCATACCGTTCACGGCTGGCCTTTTTACATTGAGTCGGGCGCGTTTACCAGGTTTGCTTACAGGATGTTTGAAAAAATTACATCATTAATAACCACAAAATTAATAGTTGTTTCTGATAAAGATATGATGGCAGGGCTCAAATATGTTAACAGTAGAGGCGAAAAATATGCTAAAATATCCTATGGCATTGATAGGGATGGTTTTGCCGGTGGAATAAATCCCGGTAAAAGAGATGATACCGTAAGGGTGGGCTTTATAGCCTGTTTTAAGCCGCAGAAAGCGCCTATGGATTTTATAAAAGTGGTAAAATTGGTTACGGATAAAAACAAGGCTGTTGAGTTTATATCGGCCGGTGACGGACTTCTGCGCCCTTTAGCATCGGAGCAGGCTTCAAGGCTTGGAGTAGACGGTTATATAAAGTTTTTAGGCTGGCAGGAAGATATTGCCGATATCCTTTCCCGTGTGGATATGCTTTTGCTGACATCACGCTGGGAGGGCCTGCCTGTAGTCATACTGGAGGCGTTTGCGGCAGGTAAACCGGTGATAGCGACCAAGGCGGGCGGCATACCGGAGATTATCTCAAACGGTGTCAACGGATTTTTAGAGGAAAAAGGAGATTGCCTTGGCCTGGCGCGCGATATATTGATTCTCGCTTCTGACAGCAAAAAATTGCGCGCGTTTTCAAAAAATGCCGCGGACAGTTTTAAACCGCAAAACCATTTGTCATATATGGTAAACCGTATACAGAGCCTCTATGGGCGGGCAGGAGGGGTGTGACATGATATTTTTTATTTGCTCTTTTTTGATATGCCTTATTTTGCCAATAGTCCTTGAAAAGCCTTTATCAATGAGCAGGCTTTCAACCAACAAGGAAAAGCCCATGCTGCTGGGTATTTCGGTTTACGCGGTTGTTTTAACCGCGGCCCTCGTGCTTTTAAACAGCCGGCAAAAAGACGCCTCATTTTTGATGGATATGGTATGGGGAGCAAGCGCCCTGTTTTTTGTCGGATTAATAGACGATATTAGAAATCTTTCTGTTGCCGGTAAGTTGACAGGCCAAATAGCGGCCGCGTGCATAGCGGTATTTTTTGGCATCAGGACGTCAATAGTGTTTATTCCGGAATGGATGAACGTGGTCTTAAGTCTTTTTTGGATTGTGGCCCTTATCAATGCCTTTAATTTTCTTGACATAATGGACGGGCTCTGTCCGGGCATAAGCTTTATCATATGCGCGACTTTTCTTTTTTTAAGCTCTTTTTCCGGCGCGCTAATCCTGTGTGTTTTCTTTTGCGCTTTGGCAGGGGCAACACTGGCGGCATTGGCTTATAACAGGCCTCCGGCAAGATTTTATCTCGGAGATTCAGGCAGTATGCTGTTGGGCTATATCTTTGCTTGCTGCGCCTTGAAGATTCATTATGCCGTTGACATCAGCCAGAGGCTGGCGCTGTTGGTACCTTTACTTATAATGTCGCTTCCCATTTTTGACCTGGTATTTACGGTATGCGTACGGAAGATAAAACATATTCCGGTATTTAAAAAAAGCGCTGACCATCTGGTTTTACTGCTCATGTGTAAAGGCTACAGCCAATTTAAGGTGCTGGCTATTATGTATTCTCTGTGCCTGGCATCGGGTTTGAGCGCGATCCTGCTCCAGTGCCTGCCCCCCGGCATCAAGCCGTGGGTCTTATCTTGTTTCGTGCTCGCGATTTTTGTTTTTACGTTTATATGTGTTAAAGTAACTCGTGCCCATGCTTGATATCGCGGGTGTTTATTAAATTGGTATTCCAAACTGTCCGGATGCGGACATGAGACGGGAGTAATATGCCTAAAAAAATATTATGGATAATTGTAATGGCAGTCGCATTCCTGCTGCCTTTTTTTTCCTCGGACGCGTTCAAAACTCAAACCTATACTTTATACGCGCTTTTTGCCGCGGGCCTGTTCGGCATAGCGGCAGTAAATAGGTCCTGGCTGAATAACAAGGCTTTGATACTGCCTTTATCTTTATGGCTTTTTGTGGTGTTCTTTACGTCTTTTTACGCGCTTTACAGGCCCGGCGCTTTTACCGGTATGTGCAATATGTTATTTTACGCCTTTGTTTTTATCACAGTCGCGGGCATTGAGGATAAAATGAAAAAGCAGTTGGCGTTTATGCTTGTTATCGGCTCTATTTTAATATCAGCACGCGCCATTTTTCAATATTTTGTGTTTTTTGAAAAGATAGCGCCGCTCATACAGGAGCGCGCCCTCGGATTGTCGGAAAAAGAGGCGCTTTATATAACCGATATAGCTTTAAGGCAAAGGACGATTTCCACGTTCGTCACGCCGAATCTTTTGGCGTCGTATTTATCCATGGTAAACCTCATCGCCTTATTTTTTTGTTTCGTCGTAAAAAGCAAGGCCTTCAGAGGCGCCTGTTTGTTAGCGCTTTTGATGAATTGTTATTCATTATGGCTTACAAGGTCTGCCGCGGGCCTGGTAAGTTTTGCGATAGGCGTATTTTTGCTGAACCTGTTAATGTCAGCCAAAGGCGCTCCGCGCGAAAAACGGTTTAGAATAACACTGGCGGTTTTTTGCGCTGTTGTGTTTGCGGCCATGGCCTGCTTGACTACGAGCAGGATTATTTACGACACGGGGACCGATAAGATGCTCCTGTCGTTGGCGGGCCGGCTGGAATTCTGGAAAACGGCAATGAGGATCATAACTGATCAGCCCTTTCAGTTCGTGGGCCTGGAAGGTTTTGGATTTCTTTACAGGCTTTACGCGCCTTATGCGCAGTTTGAGAGCACAATGGCCCATAATCTTTTCCTGCAGTTATGGATAGAAACAGGTATTATGGGTATGGCGGTATTTATCTGGTTTGCCGCATCTGTTGTCCTGGCCGCTATCAGGGGATTGAAAAAAGCCCGGCCTGTTTTTGAGGACTATGCCTTTAAATCGGCATGCCTGGGCGCGGTATTTGTATTTTTGATCCATAATATGCTGGATTTCAGTTTTTTTGTGCCGCAGACAGCGGTTATCTTTTGGTTGTTATGCGCTTTTATAGTTTCAAATGAAAACGGCAGGCAGAAATCCGACCGCGGTGAATGCTTGAAGCCCGGGCCCGAGGCAGGCATTTGATTAGAAAGCGTTAGAATGAGTAAGTTTTCTTTGGTCCTGCCTACATATAATGAGGCCCCGCACATAAAAGCCATCTGCCGTGATATTATCGGGGTGCTTGAGGCACGTAACACCGTATTTGAGATAATAATCGTTGATGATAACAGCGCTGACGGAACCTGGCGCCTGGCGCGGGAGTTATCCCTCTCGGACGCAAGGATACGTATATTGCGCCGGAAGCGGAGGCAGGGCCTGGCGAGCGCGGTGGCCGATGGCTGGTCTATTGCCAACGGAGATATTCTGGGGGTAATGGATGCTGATTTTCAGCATCCGCCGCATACGCTTACTGCTATGCTGGATATGATGTCGCGCCGGGATGATATTGACATAGTTATTGCCGGAAGGCACTTTTCCGCCTTAATTATGTCCGGCTTAAATCCCCTGCGCGCAGTAATATCGCGGTTGGCGTGTTTGTTTGCCGGGATACTTTTGCCGCGGGCGGTAACCGGCATAAACGATCCGATGTCCGGATTTTTCATATTCCGTAAAAAGGTTATAGAAGCCAGCGCGATAAAACCCATAGGCTATAAGGTTTTGCTTGAAGTGCTTGTCAAGGGCAGTTACAGGCGCAGAGAAGAAATTTTATACACATTTAACCGCAGGCGGAAGGGGAAAAGCAAGATGGGGATACTGCAGTGCGCCATGTCTTGTTTCCACATGATAAAATTAGCTTTTTTATACCCGCCATGCAGGAACTCTTGTTTTTAACCCTGCGGCCGCGGCAGGCGCCTCTATCCTGTCTCAAGACAGGTTTCTTGCGCCCGCGCGCCTATAACATTTGACATTTATTTTCACATAATATAAAATATAAAAAACATAATGCATAATATGAGCCTTAAAAAATCCCGGCAAGGCATGATTATAGTGGCTTTGATTTTTACTATTTGTATAATTATAGGCCTTGTATCTGTTGTTAATATATTTTTTAATAAAATACCCTTGTCCGTAACGCGGCTGAAGAGGTTTCAGGCTATCAATTATGCGGAGGCAGCTTTGTATGAGACGTTTAACAGGTTCCGGACAGGTTATGCCGGCTGGACTCCGGACCCCTGGGCCTCGCCGCAAACTATGGTTATTGACGGGGTCCCTGTTGAGGTTAATGTGCAGTTTGACGCAACGGCAAACAAGTTAAGGGTATCCGCTACTATAAACGAAAGCGATTTCAGCCTATGACTTGCCCAAACCATAAAAACAGGGCTTTTACATTAGTTGAGATAATGGTATCTGTCTTGGTCATGGCCATAGTAATAGGTTCGGCGTTTGCTGTTTATATGTCTATAGCCCATCTGCGCATGTTTACAAAGAATGAATTAGAGGCTTATTATAATGCTCAATCCTGGCTTGACAAGGTCAGGACCGGTTATGGCGGTATCGGGAGATACCATGATATGGTTGACGCGGAAGCTAAGGATCTTAATGCCGCCGACTCCGTGTGCCAGGAGGACTACAATGCCTGGGCAATGGCCTTAAGGCCCAAAGTCCAGATGACAAATACAGGTTATACGATAAGCGATACTGATCTTGGTTCAGGTGTTGAATTCAAAGCGATAACGGTGGAAGTCAAGTGGAATGAATTATCGTAAGGGTAAAGGTTTTTTGGGTTCAGAAACCGCGATCACGTTAATTGAGTTTTTGCTTGTTGCCATGCTCATTGCCGTGGTTTTTGCCGCCGGCATTTCCGCGTCGGTGTCAATGTTGAGTTTTCTAAAATCAGAGAGCAAGGAAACCGTTATTACTGAAGACCTGGCCAATGTGCTTGAGTATATTAAAAAAGACGCGATAAGGGCTGATATTATTGATGTCAGCATTCCGAATGAGGTTACTTTTAATTTTCAGTCGGAAGGAGTGGACTATGAGATGAGGTATTGGGCTTCGTCAGGCATATTGTATAGAAGCAGTGTTTTGCCGTCCGCGGCCGATACCCCGATAACGGATCTTATAGACTCTTCTAAGGCGCCTGTTTTTGAACTAATAGGCGGCAATTATTTACAGGCAAATATATGGTTAAAGGATACGGCGACAGGCGCCATAGGGTACGGCAGGGCAGGAGCCATGTCGCGCTGTAAGGCCATAGACCTGTAACCGCGGGTATTTTTTATATGGCGTAATAAATTTTGCCGGAGGGTAAAACATGAAAAGGGCGTTTACGTTAATAGAAATGTTGATAGTGGTTTTTGTAATTGCCGTGCTTGCCGTCGCTTCTCTGCCTGCTTACGGAAAATTAAAAAAGACCATTGAATACAAAGAGACTTCCGGCATATTGGATCTTGTGCGCGCTGGCGCAAAATATTATGACCTTAAATACGGCATAGGAGGGCTTCCGGTTGCCGGCGCCTGGGATTATCTTAAGATAAGCCAGCCCGCGGGCAGTAAATTGATATATCAGATAGTTTCAGGGCCCAAACTTGAGATATGCAATGCATCCGGTGATTGGCTTTACAGATACACACTGCCTAACGGGCCCAGCGAAAAGAATACAGGCCACGAGGACTTTCAATATCTGCCCTCCGATCTGCCGTAAGGGCTTTGCCTTCGCGCAGTATCGTGAGTAAGGCGTTTTTATGTAATTATTTATCAAAGCGCTAACGCGAATATGCCGCAGGTTTGATACGTATTGCCGCAGCCAACGCGTCGTATTTCCTTATACTGCCCGTATTTATTATAGTTTAATATTTTTTTAAAGGTAATCTTTAATGGAAAATGCGCAATTGAAATACACCCCCTTATTGTCAAATCATAAACAGCTGTCTGCCAGGCTTGGCCCTTTTGGCGGATGGATGATGCCTATACAATATAAAGGTATTATCGCCGAACATAATTGGACAAGACAGTCAGCATCGTTATTTGACATATGCCATATGGGTGAGTTTTTAATTCGCGGCACTGCCCGGGACATGGAAAAAGACCTTTGTTTTACCTCTAATCTCGCCTTAATGCCTGTCGGAGGCTGTAGATACGGTTTTATCCTTAACGAATCAGGAGGAATCATTGATGACCTCGTAGCCTATAGAATGGGCGAGGATGAATGGATGTTTGTTGTAAATGCCGCGACTAAAGATAATGACTTGGCTTATTTGCGGCAAAAATTGCCGCCGGATATCTCCATTGAAGACATATCGGATAAGACCGCTAAACTGGATATCCAGGGGCCTTTGTCATCGGAGATTATGAAGGCGTTGGCGGGTGACGGCATAAACGCGCTTGGGTATTACAAGCACGGCAGGTTTGAATTGATTGGTTGTAACGCGGTGATAAGCCGTACCGGATATACCGGTGAACTTGGGTTTGAGATATATGCCGACAGCCGCTTTGCCCAGCAATTATGGCAGGCCATACTTGCCGATGAACGCGTAAGGCCCGCGGGCCTTGGAGCAAGGGACACATTAAGGCTTGAGATGTGCTATCCTTTATACGGGCAGGATATTGATGAATCTACTACTCCGCTTGAAGCCGGATTTGAGGTTTTTCTTGACCTTAAAAAGGATTTCATTGGAAAACCCGCATTATTAAAACAGAGATGCGATGGGCTTCAAAAAAGGCTTATAGTATTTACCATGGGGACAAGGCAAAGCCCGCGCCATGGAGATAAAATCTATATTGAAGAAAAAGAGGCAGGATACGTTACCAGCGGATCATTCGCCCCCAGCCTGGGTATTGGTGTGGGCATGGGTTATGTTGAGAACGGTTATGATTGGATAGGCGCGCGCGTATTGATAAAAAATGAAAGGTTTGAATTACCGGCCAGGATTACAGACAAGCCGTTTTATAGGAAAGGGACATTGAGGAAATGAATATACCTGAAGGATTGCTCTATACCAGAGAACATGAATGGGTAAAGATAGAATCGGACATGGCAACTATTGGAATCACGGATTACGCGCAGTTTTCATTAGGGGACATTACTTTTGTTCAACTGCCCGCGCCGGGAGCTGATATTCAAAAATCATCGGTTATAGCGACGGTTGAATCCGTGAAGGCCGCTTCGGACGTATACGCTCCTTTGTCGGGTAAGGTTGCCAGGATAAACGAAGAAATCGTGGCAAATCCGGAAATAGTCAACCAGTCTCCGTATGAAAAAGCCTGGTTCGCCGTCATTAAAACCCGCGATCTTTCTGAAAAACAGGGCCTTCTTGACCAGTATGAATATAAAAAATATTTGGATGAATTGAACGCATGAATTATATCCCGCACACGGAAGAACAGACTCGTCAGATGCTTGAGGCGATAGGCGTATCGTCTATTGATGAATTATTTGACGGGATAAAGCCCGAATTAAGGCCCAAATCATTTAATATCCCGCAGTCTTTATCAGAACAGGAGGTTATTTCCCGCCTGTCCCGGATTGCTCAAAAAAATATTGTCTCATTAAAAAACTTTCTTGGCGCCGGGTTTTATGACCACTATATACCGGCGGCAGTTGATATGATGGCCGGCAGGTCAGAGTTTTATACAGCCTATACTCCGTATCAGGCGGAGTGTTCCCAGGGCTGGCTGCAGGCAATCTATGAGTACCAGAGTATGATATGCCAGCTCACGGGCATGGATTGCGCAAATTCTTCTTTATATGACGGCGGAACGGCTATTTACGAGGCGGCTATGATGGCAATAAGAGCGACCGGCCGGACAAAAATAATAATGGATAGCGGATTGAACATGATATACAGGACAATGCTTTATACCTATATGTCAAATCTTAATATTGAATTTGTGGAAACGCCTGTTATACACGGCCAAAGCTGCCGCGAAGAGATATTTAGGTATCTGGATGAAAAAACCGCCGCCGTGGTAACGCAAAATCCTAATTTTTTCGGCGCCGTAGACGACCATTCCGATATCGCGCAAAAGGCCCATTCCGTGGGGGCTCTTTCCATAATCAGTGTTTACCCCGTATCGCTTGGCATGCTAAAGACTCCTGCTGAAATGGGGGCGGATATAGCTACCGGAGAGGGCCAGAGCCTGGGCATGCCTCTTTCTTTTGGCGGGCCATATCTTGGGTTTATAGCCTGCAAGCAGGCTCTTACGCGCAAGATGCCCGGAAGGATAGTGGGAGCTGGCACGGATAGGGAAGGAAGGCGCGGGTTTGTGCTGACTTTGCAGGCAAGAGAACAACACATACGAAGAGAGCGCGCTACATCAAACATATGCTCAAACGAGGCATTATGCGCTTTAAGGGCAGGCATATACTTGTCACTTCTTGGCAAAACAGGCATGGAAGAACTTGCCAGATTAAATTATGATAAATGTGAATACGCCAAGGACTGCGTTGAGAAGATACCAGGCCTTAAGGTGAAAAGGAGTTCTCCGACATTCAACGAATTTACCATTGCCCTTCCCAGGAACGCGGATGTTGTTGTTGAAAAGATGATAGACAAAGGCTTTGCCCCGGGTTTTCCATTAGGTAAATTTTATAAGGGTATGAACAATTATCTTCTTGTGGCTGTTACCGAAAAGAGGACAAAAGAGGATATAGAGCAGTTTGTCCAGGCATTGGAAAAGGTGTTATGAAATTAATATTTGAAAAGAGCGTTAAATCAAGGACGGGTTTTAGCCTGCCCGCCCCTGATGTGCCGCGGAAAAAGGATATAGGTATTAGGTATGCCCGAAATCACGGGGCTTTTCTGCCCGAAGTGTCGGAACTTGATGTTGTAAGGCACTATACTAATCTTTCCCGCATGAATTTTTCGGTTGATAATAATTTTTATCCGCTCGGTTCGTGCACCATGAAGTATAATCCGAAATTTACGGAGAAGATTGCCTGTATGGAGGGATTTTCCGGACTGCATCCTCTTATCCCGCAATTACTCGGCGGCGGCAGGCTTTCACAGGGCGCGCTTGAGGTCTTATACAATATGGAAAAGCTTCTCTGCGAGATAACGGGCATGGCGGCTTTTACTATGCAGCCTTTAGCCGGCGCTCATGGAGAGCTTACCGGTATCATGCTTATAGCCGCGTATCACAAGAATAAAGGCCGGCGCAGGAGATGTGTTATAGTCCCCGACTCTTCTCATGGCACAAATCCCGCCAGCGCCGCGATAGCCGGTTATGATGTCAAGGTAATAAAAACAGGCCCTGACGGCTGTATGGACATGCGCCAATTCAAGGATTCTTTGAGTGAGGACATGGCGGCTGTCATGCTTACATGCCCAAACACGCTGGGCATATTTAATCCTGCCATAAAGGAGATAACCGACATCGCGCATTCAGCAGGCGCTCTGGTGTATTATGACGGCGCTAATCTTAACGCGATAATGGGCAAGTGCCGTCCCGGTGATTTGGGTTTTGATCTTGTCCATCTTAATCTTCATAAGACATTCGCCACGCCCCATGGCGGCGGAGGCCCAGGCGCCGGCCCTGTCGGCGTAGCCAGCCAGCTGGTGGATTTTCTGCCTGTATCAAGGGTGATGAAAAGGCCGGCGGGGGCATTCTATCTTGAATACAATAATCCTAAATCCATAGGCTATATCGCGCCTTTCTACGGTAATTTTGCCGTTATATTAAAAGCCTACGCGTATATATTGATACTTGGCAGGGAAGGGCTTATAAAAGCCAGCGAATATGCCGTGCTTAATGCCAATTATTGCATGTGCAGGCTTAAACAATATTATGATGTTGCTTATGGCAAGCGCTGTATGCACGAGTGTGTCCTGTCCGCGCAAAGACAGTCTGAAAACGGGGTAAAGGCATTAGATATAGCTAAATTTCTTATTGACAGGGGTTTTCACCCGCCCACGATATATTTTCCGCTTATTGTCAGGGAGGCCATGATGATTGAGCCGACCGAAACCGAATCAAAAGAGACTTTAGACGAGTTCATAGAAGCAATGATAGAAGCCGCTGAATTAGCCCGCAGGGACGCCAATAAATTTCATGATATGCCTGTTACAACCCCTGTAAGCCGTATGGATGAGGTAAAGGCCGCCAGAGAGCTTGATCTGTGCTGGAGGCCTTCTGCCGGCGCTCGTCCGCTATCTCCGTCTCCCGGCAAGGCATGTCCTTTGCAAACATATGAATAAATGGAGGCTTCTTGAAACAGGCCAGGGCGATTGCAGGTATAATATGGCCCTGGATGAGGCCTTGTTCCAGGCGTATGACAGCGCCTCGTCTCTTCCGGTATTAAGGATATACGGATGGCATCCGTCGGCATTCTCCATAGGCCTTTTTCAAGACCCCTTAAAAGAACTTGACCTTGAGGCCTGCCGCGGACTTAATATAGGTTTTGTAAGGAGGATGTCCGGAGGCGGTATTGTTTTTCACGATAAAGAGCTTACATACAGCATTGTATGTTCCGAAAGAGATATACAAAGCCCCTGCTTTGCCAAGGAGACATACAGATATTTATGCGCTTTTTTGATTAGGGCATACAGGGCAATGGGGCTTGAGGCCGGATTTTCTCTATTACATGATAAAACGCCAAAATCAGGCTGGGTTTGTTTTAGGAGCAGGGAAAAATACGATATCGTTATAGGAGATAAAAAAATAGGAGGCAATGCCCAACGGAGAAGCCGTGGCTTGATATTTCAACATGGGTCAATACCTCTTTGTCCGTGTCCTGAAAAATATGATTTATTATTGAAGGGTAAAAATCCGCGTGCCAGTTTCAGGCCCTATTCATTGAGCCAGGCCGCGGGCAGGGAAATTACTTTTGAAGAAGTAAAATATAATATCATAGATTCATTTCAGAAGAGTTTTTCCGTTGGGTTTATCCGTGACGCGCTTAATCCCGCGGAAGATAGTTTGCTTAAAAAACTTTTGGCTTGTAAATACGGAACAGACAGGTGGAATCTTTATGCCGATATTGACTAAGATAAAGCCGGCGTGGCTTGATAAGAAAATAAACTTAAGGGATTGCGGCCGCATGAAGGCGCTATTAAGAGGCTTAGGCCTTTATTCAGTGTGCGAAGCGGCGGCCTGCCCTAATATTTCGGAATGTTTCTCAAGGGGTATCGCGACATTCATGATATTAGGCGGCAATTGCACAAGGGGATGTAAATTTTGTAATGTCCAAAAACACGCGCCCTGTGAAACGGATGATGCCGAACCGGGCCATGTGGCAGAAGCGGTTAAGCGGCTTGGATTAAGCCACGTTGTAATTACGAGTGTTACCAGAGATGACTTACAAGACGGCGGTGCCGGACATTTTGCGCGGACTATATGTTCTGTCCGCAGTTTAAATAATGGCACAAGCGTTGAAGTGCTTATCCCGGATTTTAAGGGCCATATAGACGACATAGACAAGATTGTCCAGGCCTCGCCCGTTATTATAGGCCACAATGTTGAAACCGTGCCCAGGCTTTATCCGCGGATAAGGCCGGAAGCTGATTATAACAGGTCGCTGGCCGTGCTGGAGGCTGTGAAGACTTTGTCACAAGGCGCTATTTTGGCAAAAAGCGGTATAATGCTGGGCCTTGGCGAAAATGATAAGGAAGTGCTTGAGGTATTAGCCGACTTACGCCGGGCGGGTTGCGATTTTTTAAGTATAGGGCAGTATCTTCCGCCGAGTAAACGGCATTATCCCGTAAAAAATTATATAAGCCCTGATATTTTTGAATATTATAAGATCAAGGCAAAGGAACTTGGTTTTAAATATACCGCCAGCGCTCCTTATGTAAGAAGTTCTTACAGGGCGGATGAGTATATAAATCCGGAGAATCAGATATGAAGATAGCAGTGACAGGCGGGGCGGGTTTTATAGGAAGTGTTTTTTTGTGGAAGCTTAATACGCAGGGCATAAAGGATATTATCGTTGTAGATATTGGCTGTAAGGCTAAAGACAGCGCGAACATAAAAGGAAAAAATATTGCCGGATACATTGAACGCGATGATTTTCGCAGGCTCATTGGGACAGGCCGCATGAATGATGCCATAGATGTGATAGTGCACTTAGGCGCCTGCGCCGACACAACGCAGACGGACAGCAAATACCTTGACCATAATAATTTTTTATATACCAAAGAGCTTGCCCTGTGGTCAATAAAGAATAATAAGCCTTTTTATTACGCGAGCAGCGCGGCGACTTACGGCAGCGGCGAGTTGGGTTATAGTGATGATGATTCATCCACTTTGAAACTTCAACCATTGAATGAATACGGCCGGTCAAAACATAAATTTGATCTGTGGGTATTAGACAATAAGATTGCCGATAAGGTAGTAGGTTTTAAGTTTTTTAATGTCTATGGGCCCAATGAGTATCACAAGCAGGACATGAGAAGCATGATTAATAAAGGATATTATCAGATAAAAGAAACCGGCAGGCTTAAGCTTTTTAAGTCATACAAACCGGAATATGCCGATGGCGGACAGATGAGAGATTTTGTATACGTAAAAGACGTTGTTGATATAATGTGGTTTTTTTTATCAAATCCCGGTAAGAGAGGGATATATAATGTGGGAACAGGCCGCGCTTATACCTGGAACGAGTTAGCGCGCGCTCTATTTAAAGCTTTAGGCAAAGAGCCTGTTATAGAATATATTGACATGCCGCAAAATATTAAACAACAATACCAGTATTTTACCAAGGCTGTTATTGCTAAATTAAGATCTGCCGGATGCGATCACAGTTTTATGGATATGGACAAGGCTGTGAAGGATTATGCGGGCTATCTTGGCTCTGGAAAATATCTGTGACCCGCTTATTTTTATCAGGTTATCGTACTACACCTATCAATTATCCTCGTGACAATTAAGGTAATCTTGGATCCTTCAAATACTCCTGTTCGTCGTATTTTCAGGATGCATTCGCACTTAGATCCTGATAATGCTACCGTATACTGTATTGACACCTGGATCCTTCAAATACTCCTGTTCGTCGTATTTTCAGGATGCATTCGCACTATTAAATTACGCTCCCTTACGGTCGCGTAACTTATGTGCTCATTTATAAGTTACGCTTTGCTGGCGGTCGCGTAACTTATGTTCACAATTAGATCCTGACAATGCTCCCGTATACTGTATTGACACCTGGATCCTTCAAATACTCCTGTTCGTCGTATTTTCAGGATGCATTCGCACTTATAAGTTACGCTTCCTTACGGTCGCGTAACTTATGTGCTCATTAAAATAATACTTGACAAAAAATAGCGGATATTGTATATTTATTTCGCATTAGAGAAATAATGGGGAGTAAAATAGGGTGAAGATAAGTTCTCGTTTGGATTACGCTTTATCATGCGCTATTATACTGGCGGACAGGTATGAGCAGGGTAAGCCTACCCCTGTGGGCCTTATTTCCAAGAGAGAGAGTATAGAGTACGATTACGTTGAACAATTACTGCGCGCGTTAAGACGAGCCGGGATAGTAAAAAGCGCCCGCGGATCAAAAGGAGGTTATGTGCTTTCCAGGCGGCCCGCGGACATCACGGCAATGGATATCGTATTGGCAGTAGAAAAAAGCGTTTTACAACTTGTCTGTGAACGGCCCAGGGCCAGGCGAAAAGACTGCTCCCATTTTGATGATTGCAAGGTCAGGGGGCTATGGCTCGGGCTTAGGTCTGTTATCGGGGATTACCTTAAACTCTACACGCTAAAAGGGCTTTTGCTTTTGCGCAGAAAGGAAAAGGCGTTTAAAAAATGAAAGACAGAAACGTGTATCTTGATAATAACGCGACGACCCCGCTTCATCCTGAAGTTAAAAAAGCTATCAGCGGGCTGTTTGATATCTATGGCAATGCCTCAAGCCTTCATTTTTTCGGCAGGCAGGCAAAATCCGCCATAGAGACGGCAAGGGCCGATATGGCCTCGTTTATCAATGCCGATCCGGATGAAATTATATTTGTCGGCAGCGGTTCGGAAGCAAATAATACTGTATTAAATATGCTTTCATGCTGTTCCGCCCTATGCTCCTCCAAATACGGCGGAAAGCGCCAGATTATCGTATCCGATATAGAACATCCTTGCGTTATTGAGACATCTAAGTGCATGGGGCAAAAAGGGATGACGGTGGCCAGGGCCGGAGTCCAGCGCTCCGGTAAGATTGATATTGGCCGTTTGAAGGATATGATAAATGAAAATACCGTGCTTGTTTCAATAATGATGGCAAACAATGAAATAGGGACTATCCAGGATATAAAAAGCATATCTGATATAACGCATCGCAACGGCGCATTACTGCATACAGACGCTGTTCAGGCCGTAGGTAAACTGCCCGTTGACGTGAAAGAGCTCGGGGTTGATTTTTTATCTTTTTCCGCGCATAAAATTTATGGGCCCAAAGGTATAGGCGCTTTATATGCCAGATCAAAAGCGCCCTTCTGCCCTTTTATACGCGGCGGGCATCAGGAGAAAGGCCGCAGGGCGGGCACGGAAAACACTATCGGCATAATAGGCATGGCGGCCGCAATTGCCTGCAGGAGGAATGAGATGGCGCAAGAGGCGCGCCGCCTTACGCGGTTAAAGCAAAGGCTAAAAGATTTTATAAAAGATAATATAGATGATATAAGTTTTAACGGCCATCCCGAGGATTGCCTTCCGGGCACATTGAACGTTTCGTTTAAGGCGGCTGAAGGAGAAGCGGTAATGCTCTATCTTGACATGGAAGGCATAGCCGTTTCCACAGGTTCAGCCTGCGCTTCCGGCTCGCTAGAGCCTTCGCATGTGCTTTTGGCAATAGGCATGGAGGCTGAAGATGCCCATGGAGCTATACGTTTCAGCCTGGGCAGAGAGACTACAGACGAAGATATTGATTATGTGATAGAAAGGCTTCCCGCTGTTATTAAAAAGGTGCGGGGCATGTCATCATCTTATTTTAAAAAAGGATAATTTTATATGGATAAACCAGTGGAGTGGGTCTATACGGATATCGTAAAAGATCATTTTGCCAATCCAAGGAATGTGTTATCAGACGAGGCCTCGTATAAGGAAGACGGCAAAGGCATTGTCGGCAATATAAAATGCGGCGATCAGATGATGATGGCAATAAAAGTTGATAAGAGAGGCATTATCACTGATTGCAAGTGGAAAACATTTGGCTGTGCCAGCGCCATAGCTTCCACGTCCATTTTATCGGAAAAAGTAAAAGGCATGAAGGTTGAGGACGCGTATAATATATCGCCCAAAGATATCGCGGCCGAGCTTGGCGGCCTGCCTGAACACAAGATACATTGCTCTGTTCTCGGAGACAAGGCCCTTCGCGCGGCGATAGATGATTATTATAAAAGAAAAGGCATGCCTAATAAGATTAAAAGAAATAATGAGCAAATAATATGCCAGTGTATGAATGTTACGGATAAAGAAATAGAAAATGCAGTTAAGGAAGGAGCGCGTACATATTCAGCCTTGCAGGAAAAAACAAAATCAGGCACTGTATGCGGCAAGTGCAAAGACCGTGTTATAAGCCTTCTGGAAGAATATTCCGGCAGGCATTATAAGTAGAGGAGGTGATATGATGTTTACAAAAAAGTGGATGTTAAGGGCTGTTGCCCATTGTAAAGAAGGCTGCAGTATGAGGTCCTGGGCATGACTCTAAAAGGCCCGCTTTTTATCATGCTTTTTGCGGTCCGCGTAATAATTAACGATTGTCTATACTAATCCAGGCGTTTACGCTTATAAAGGGAGAATGCATATGCTTGAAAATAATGTTAGAGAGGCTATTAACAAAATCAGGCCGGCACTGCAGGCTGATGGCGGGGATGTGGAACTTGTCAGCGTCAGCGACGATGGGACGGTAAAGGTAAGATTAAAGGGCGCCTGCGCCGGATGCCCTATGAGCCAGATGACGTTGAAGCAGGGCATTGAGAGCCAACTGAAGAAGCAGATACCCGCGGTCAGCCGGGTCGTGTCGGTTTAAGGGATAAGGGCATGAAAGATAGAGGCCAATTGATATGCGGTGATTGCATCAGGCTGAAGAAGTGCAGAGAGCCTTTTGTGTCGTGGATATTGTTTTTTATCGGTTTTGTATCGGTTATAACCATGCGGGCGGTAAATTTGATTATGGATACAAACCCGCTTTTGGCAAAGATTTTCTGGTATATTAGCATTATCGGGTTTTTTATATTTTTTGCCTATAAATTTCAATACGACAAGCTTATGCAAAAAGAGCTGTCCAAGACGAGAATGGCAGATAAGCTGTTTTCAAAAGAGCCGCTGTCGGGCCATGACTATGATATACTGGCCTCTATTATATGTAAATTATCTTCTAAAAAAGATACTATTAATTATTTTTTCATATTTTTCTTTTCAGCCCTTGCTGTTATTTTAGCCGCGTATTTTGATTTTATCAGACCTGTTTTAAATTAAAAGAGGCTTTATGCGCATAAGCGATGATATTATCCATTTTTTGAATAAACAGAATTACACCGTGGTATCTACCATCGGCAGGGATGGTTATGCGCATAATTCCTGTAAAGGCATAGTTACCATTGACCCGCGCGGATATATACAACTTTTAGATCTCTATAAACAGTCAACCTATAAGAACTTAAAGAGGAACCCGGTTATCAGCCTTACGGCTGTTGATGAGCATAAGTTTATCGGATATTCTTTAAAAGGCCGGGCCAGGATAGTGGATAAAGAGGACATACAGCAGGATATGCTTTTGGCCTGGAACAGGAAGATAACCTCAAGGTTGTCCGGCAGACTGATAAGGAATATAAAAGGAGACAGGGGGCACAGCAGCCACCCTGAAGCCATTTTGCCTGAACCGGAATATATAATATATATGCGCGTGGAAAAGATCGTTGACCTTACTCCGCGTGATATTTTAAAACAAGGTATAAAAAGAAAGGAGAACTAATATGAAAAGCGTTAAGGGCACGGAAACTGAAAAAAACCTATTGGCTTCATTTGCCGGAGAATCGCAGGCCAGAAACCGTTATACGTATTTTGCCGGCATAGCGAAAAAAGCCGGCTATGAACAGATAGCGGCCATATTCCTGGAAACGGCTGAAAACGAGAAAGAGCACGCCAAAAGATTTTTTAAATATTTGGAAGGCGGCGATGTCCGGATACAGGCCGTATATCCGGCAGGGATTATCGGGGATACTGTCCAGAATCTTACGGCCGCCGCGGACGGCGAAAACGAGGAATGGACAAAACTTTACAAGGATGCTGAAGCAACGGCGCGCAAAGAAGGATTTGGAGAGATAGCCGACCAGTTTAAAGAGATAGCGGAGGTTGAGGAAGAGCATGAAAAAAGATACCGCAAACTGCTTAAAAACGTGAAAGAAAATACGGTTTTCCGCAAGCCCAATACGGTCAGATGGAAATGCCGTAACTGCGGTTATGTGCATGAGGGCAAAGAGGCGCCGGATAAATGCCCCGCCTGCCTGCACCCCCAGGCGTATTATGAGCTGCTTTGCGAAAATTATTAATATGCCGCAAGACGCGGTAATTTTTATCCATACGGTGAGAAAAGGATAGACTTAAAAAAGCTGGAGGTAAAAAATGAAAGGGCATGTCTGCAAGGTTTGCAAGTATATAGCTTTTGACTCGGCGCCCGAAAAATGCCCCGTATGCGGCGCCGCTAAGGCAGCGTTTACAGAAGATATGTCTGCTATGCGTTCATCAGGAGAAACGCCCGGCCAGGCAGAGCTTGAAAAAAAGCATATACCCGTGATTGCCGTGGAAAAGAAATGCGGCCTTGTTCCCGAAGGATGCCTGGATATACATGCCAGGCTGGGCCAGGTTCAACACCCGATGGAAGCCGCTCATTATATTATTCATATTGATTTTTATGTGGATAAGAAATTTGTTTCACGCGTGCATTTCATGCCGGAGATACCCAACCCCGCCGCCTGCCTGCACCTCAAAAGGCCGGGGGCAAAGGTAGAGGTAGTGGCTTTATGCAATATACACGGTGCCTGGTTTAATGAAGCCCGGACATAGTATATGATATCTTTTGATACTCGTGTTATTGATGTGATAGATAGGGCGCCCGGGGTGAAGAGTTTCAGGTTTGCCTTTTCCGGGGAATTCGCGTTCAGGCCGGGGCAATTCTTTTTTGTAGGTATTATTGTAAACGGCAGGGAGGCGGTCAAGCACTTTTCTTTTTCAAATTCCCCGACTGAAACAGGTTATATTGAATTTACAAAACGCCTTACAGACAGTGATTTTTCAAAAGCGCTGGCTGTTCTTAAACCGGGCGATACTGCCAGGATAAAAGGGCCGCTGGGTAATTTTATCTATGAGGGTATTCCTGGCAAGGCGGCCTTTCTTTCGGGAGGTATCGGCATAACCCCTATCAGGAGCATACTCAAATATATCGCAGATAAGGGCATATCCTCGGATATCGCCCTTTTCTACGGAAATAATACCAAAAAAGATATTATATTTAAAAAAGACCTTGATGCCATGGCGCAGAGCGTAAAGAACCTGAAGATAATATATACTCTTACTTCTGCCCAGGCCAAAGACCTTGACGGGTGGAAAGGCAGGACGGGTTTTATAAACAGCGATATGATACGAGAAGAGGTGCCTGATTATGCCGAAAGGGTTTTTTACCTGTGCGGCCCGCCGGCAATGGTATCTGTCCTGGACCGGATGCTTATTGACAATATGTCTTTTCCGAAAGAGCGCCTGATAAAAGAGGGCTTTACGGGTTATTGAAAAAGCTCTGCATTAAAAAATAACGGATACCCGGTTTATCATGGCAAATATTAAAATGATTATATTTGATCTGGACGGAACCTTAGTTGATTCGCGGCAGGATATAGTAGAAGCTGTCAACCATATGCTTGTCCGGCTTGGGCTTAAAGAAAAGTCTTTTGACGAGGTAATTTCCTGCGTAGGAAACGGCATCAATGAGCTTATCAGGGCCTGTTTAGGCAAAGATTTCGCCAGCCTGAAAGACCGCGCCTTTGAAATATACAGGCAGTATTATCAGAAGCATCCGGCAGATAACGCTTATCTTTATCCCGGCGTGCTGGAAATGCTTGATTTTTTTTGCAACAAGGAGAAGGCCGTTGTGACCAACCGGAATCACAACTCTTCATTACTGATACTGCGTAAGCTGGGTATTGAGCGTTATTTTAACAATATTATCGGTGATGATAATACGAGCTGCCTTAAGCCGAGCAGATGCCAATTTGACAGGCTGTTTAAAAAAACAAGCGTTAATGACAAGCGCCGCGTTCTTATGGTGGGAGATATGGATATTGATGTTTTAGCCGGAAAAGCTTCCGGCATAAAGACATGCGCGGTAACATACGGCATAGGAAAAAGAGACGATATAGAACGCTCCGCGCCGGATTTTATAATAGATGATATTTTACAGCTCAAGGAAATTGTGGATTGAATTTTTTTTAAGGAGGAGTTTACGTGAAGGCGTTGAGGCCAAAAATAGCTATAGTAGGCTGCGGTAATGTCGGTTCGGCATTCGCTTTTGCCTTAAGCATTAACGGTATTGCCCGTGAAATAGCGCTTATTGACAATAATAACGATCTTTCACGGGGCGAATCCATGGATTTAAACCATGGGGCGAGTTTTATAAAGCCTGTCCTTATATATCACAGCGGTTATGAAGCCTGCCGGGGAGCTGATATTGTTGTTATTACAGCGGGCGCAAGGCAGAAACCCAATCAGACCAGGATAGACCTTGTCCAGGCCAATGCGCGTATATTTGCCGAAATCATACCTCAAGTCATAAAATACGCCCAGGACGCGCTCCTTCTTATTGTGACAAATCCGGTTGATATTCTTACCTATATTACCTATAAGATATCCGGGTTTGACCCGTCCAGAGTTATCGGCTCGGGCACGGTTTTAGACAGCTCGCGGTTAAGATTTCTTATAGGCAGGCACTGCAATATAGACGCCAGAAATGTCCATGCCTATATTGTGGGTGAACACGGAGATACTGAATTACCGCTGTGGAGCCATGCTAATATCGCGGGCATGGTCTTGAAGGAATACTGTCCCCTGTGCAAGGCGAAATGCGATTACGGCAAAGAACTTGACGGTATCTTTAATCAGGTCAAAAACGCCGCGTATGAAATAATAAACGCGAAAGGGGCGACATGCTATGCCGTCGCGCTTGCTCTGGTCAGGATCGTTGAGGCAATGATAAGGGATGAGAATTCCGTTCTGCCGGTATCGGCTCTTATTGACGATTATTACGGAATAAAAGATATCTGCTTGAGCCTGCCCTGCGTGGTAAACAAGTCAGGCATAAAGAAAATTCTTCGGCTGGAATTATCGGATATTGAACAAAAAAAGCTGAAGGAATCATCCGACGCTTTAAAGGCTGTTTTAAGGGCCGTTAAATACTGATATTTAAAGACAGTCAGGCGCGGGTTAAAGCCTTGCCGATATGCTTAGAAAATAATATTGTATCTTGGAAAGGCCGTTCGGCCAAAGGAGGGGTTATGGCGGTTGAAAATGTCGGCGAACACTATGTATGCAATATATGCGGTAATGAAGTTACAGTAACCAGCGTAGGCGGCGGAGAGCTTGTATGCTGCGGCCAGCCTATGGAAAAAACGGGGAATTGATATGGACGAGAGATATTCGGTAAGCGATATTATTGAAGTAGCTGTTGAGATTGAAAAAAACGGCGCCCAATTTTATTCAGGCTTTGCCAAAAAATGCAAAGACAAGGCTATCGCCCGGTTTTTTAACGATATGGCCGAAGAAGAGAAAAAACACGAGAAGGATTTTTTGGCCATACTATCTTCAATAGGCGGTTATCAGCCGTGCCAGGCGTATGGACAGGAATACCTTTATTATCTTAATGCCGTGGCCGGCGGTTATCTGTTTAAATCAGACGATGATTTTAGAAAAAGGGTTTCAGATATAGACACGGTAAAAGACGCGGTTGATTTCAGCCTTGGCATTGAGAAAGACTCTATACTGATTTACGAACAGATGAAAAAGATATTACCCGATAAAGACAAGCCTGTTATAGAGATGATAATAGACCAGGAAAAAAGTCATGTAAGATTAATATGGGGTATAAGGGAAAATTTATCCAAGGGAGGTTTATATGGCGCAAAAAATAATGGTATACAGCACTAATACCTGCCCTCATTGTTTGAGGCTTAAGGCATTCTTAAAAGAGAATAATATAGTTTTTGATGATATAGACGTGGCATCAGACCCTGCTAGGGCGGATGAGATGATTGAAAAAAGTTCTCAAATGGGGGTGCCTGTCGTGGATATAGACGGCGATATTATAATAGGTTTTGACAAAGCCGCGATAAGCAGTAAATTAGGCATATGACCACATATGATCTGATAATAATCGGCGCCGGCCCTGCCGGGATAACGGCGGCCATATACGCGGCCCGCAAGGGGATGAAGCTTTTGGTGCTGGGCAAGGATATAGGCGGCCAGGCATTGTGGGCCTCGGATATAGAGAATTACACAGGATATAATATAATAACAGGGGCCGAATTATCGGATAAGTTTAGAAAACACATAAAGCTTTATGGTATAGACGCCAGAGAAGACGAGACTGTTCAATCTCTTGCCAAAGAAGGCGGTATTTTTACCGTAAAGACCATAAAAGGTTCTTATAATGCCAGGGCCGTGATAGCCGCCTCGGGAAAGACCCCCAAAAGGCTTGATGTGCCTGGTGAAGAAGAGTTCCGGAATAAAGGCGTTGCTTATTGCGCTACCTGCGACGGGCCAATTTTTGCCGGCAAAAGGGTTTGTGTCGTAGGCGGCGGAAATTCCGCTATTACCGCGGCCATAGCGCTTTCAAAGATCGCAGGCTTTGTCAGCATTATTAATAATGATGAATTGCTTTCCGGAGACGCTATTTTGCAAAAGGCGCTTGAAAAAGCCGGAAATGTTAAGGTATATAACAGAGCTGTTGTGCGCGCTATAACCGGCAATAAATTCGTAACAGGCCTGGACATAACATTGCCGCATGGCGCGGAGCATTTGCCTCTTGAAGGCGTATTTATTGAAATCGGGCTTACGCCTAATTCCGGTTTTATGGAAAATATAAAGAAAAACTCCGAGGGCGAAATAGAGATAGACTGTCTTTGCCGGACAAGCGAAGAGGGGTTATTCGCCGCGGGAGACGTAACCAATGTGCCTGAAAAACAGATAATAGTTGCCGCCGGCGAAGGCGCCAAGGCGGCGCTGTCCGCTTTTCGTTATATCGTGAGCCGTTTTAGCCTATAAAATAACTTCTTTATCATGTCTTGTGCCAATATTAAAAACCTTCTATATGAGTATAAGATTAAAAAAGCAGGCATTACCGCGAGGCTAAAGTCTTTTAAGAGGCCTTTGCCTCTTACGCCGAAACAGGCATTTGAAGAGCTCGCGTTTTGTATTTTTACCCCGGGCTCAAAGGCATTAAACGGGGCGCGGGCTGTTAAGAAACTGAAAGCAAAAGGCCTCTTATTTACCGGAAGCAGGGTCCGGATAGCCGCTAATATAAATGGCATTGTAAGGTTTCACAACAATAAGGCTTTATATCTTACTCTGGCAAGGAATGTTTTTGTAAAAAAATCCGGCAGTGGTTTTAAAAATATTTTTAATGCCGCTAATCCCCGCGAGGCAAGGCAGTGGCTGGTTTCCAATATTAAGGGGATAGGGTATAAGGAGGCAAGCCATTTTTTGCGCAATGTCGGCCTTGGCCGGGACCTGGCTATACTTGATACCCATATCCTTAAGAATTTAAAGAGATTAAATATTATAAAAGAAATTCCCCGCTCCATCAGTAAAAAAACCTATTTATTTCTGGAAGGCCGAATGAGGCGGTTTTCCGAAACCGTTCATATACCGCTTGACGAATTAGATCTTTTGTTTTGGTCGCGCGAGACAGGTTTTATCTTTAAGTAATCGCCCGCATTATCTATTTGTGATGGTTTTGCATGGATTGCCTGGTTTGATTTTATTCTTGACACAGCTTAAAAAATGAGTTAATATAAAAACCTATTCGTGAAAAAAAGCACAGTATCTGTGAAATTAATTACAGATTTAAGATAAGTGATTGCTTTATGAAAGAAAAAAAAATTCCCACAGGGACCATATCAAGGTTATTCGCTTACTTAAGAGAAGTCAAGGCCTTATCCGAGCTTAATATAGGCAAGGTGTCGTCATCTACTATAGGCGCAAGGCTTAATCTAAGCGATGCCCAGGTGAGGAAAGATCTGGGTTTTTTCGGCTCCTTTGGCATAAGCGGAGCAGGGTACAATACCAATGAGTTAAGAAAGGCCCTTGAATCCATATTAAGAAAAGACCAGGATTGGAACATATGCATTGCGGGTGCCGGCAGATTGGGTTCCGCATTAATGATATATCCGGGCTTTGCCAAAGACGGGTTGAATATTGTCGCGGTATTTGATATAAACCCGAAAAAAATAGGAAAGACCATAGCCGGTATTACTATTGAGCCTATGGAAAAGATGGCTGATATTGCCGCGGCAAAACGTATATCCATAGCGATAATAACAACGCCTGCCCGCGCGGCGCAGGCGGTTGCCGACAAGATAATCGGATCAGGCATACGCTGTATAATGAATTTTGCTCCTGTAAAACTTAATGTGCCCGAAGGTGTCAGGGTTGAAGATGTGGATCTCTCCCGCGCGCTTGAAACACTTACTTTTTTTGCCTGAATTGGTGATTGTAATCGCGCGCCGGAAAGGCCGGCAGTTATCCTGACTGCGGGGTTTCAAACTCCGGCACATGGGACGGGGTATAAATTTTGGGTTTATCGTTTCGGTGGAAAATCAGGAGGGTATTATGGCCAGGATTTTAATGGTGGATGATGACAGGGAATTTGCCGAAGCGGGCAAGGCTGTGCTTGAGGCAAAAGGGCATAGCGTGTCCATGGCCCATAATGTAAAGGATGCTGAATTGATAATAGACAAAGAGGCTTTTGATATTATATTTCTTGATATTATGATGCAGGAGGCTGATGACGGCATAGCTTTGGCGGCCAGGCTTAAGGCCAAAGGCCTGCCAACGCCCGTAATAATGCTTAGCGGCGTAAGTAAGGTTACCGGATACGATTATGGCAGTTGTGATGAAGTATTGCCTTGCGCCGGATTTCTTGAAAAACCTGTAAGCCCGGAAGACCTTATTAATAAGGTCAATTCAATCACAGGAAAATAAACAGGGGGCCTGGTTTTATGGTTAAACAATGCGCTGTAACAAAAAAGACGGTAAAAGACGGCAAAGAAATTATCGTGTGTGATGAAACGCGCTCAAAATTATTGCCTGTATTGCAAGGCATACAACAGAAAAAAGGATATATATCGGATAAGGATATGCAGGAGACGGCCGACAGGTTCGGGATACACCCTGTTGAGGTGTATTCTGTGGTAACCTTCTACGCCTTTCTTACGTCAGGCCCGAAAGCCAGGCATACGATACGGATAAGCAATTGTATGCCTAATATAATGGCGGGCAGTGGGAAGATACAAAAGGAGTTTGAAAAAGCCTTAAAGATAAAAAAAGGCCGCCCGGGTAAATATAAAAATATAGTTCTTGAAGAGACCGGATGCATAGGCATGTGCGACCAGGCGCCCGCCGCTTTAATAGACGGTGAACTGGTCGGCAATATTACGCCAAAAGATGTCAAAGATATAGTCCGCAGGCTTTCAAAGAAGCCATTAACAAGGAGAGATTATGCCTGAAAAAAGAAAAGGCGCGGTCATCTTCAGCGAAATTATTCCGTACGCGGGGTTAAAAAAAGCCATAGAGCTTGGCAGGGCCGGTGTATTGAGCCGGATAAGGGATTCGGGCCTTCGCGGCAGAGGAGGGGCGGGTTTTCCCGCCGGCATAAAGCTTAATCTGGTATCTGCCGCGCGTTCTGAAAAAAAATATGTTGTCTGTAACGCGGATGAAGGCGAACCCGGAACTTTTAAAGACAGGGTAATGCTTTTGGAATATCCGCGCCTTATCTTTGAGGGTATGGCTATTGCCGCTTTTGCAAGCGGCGCTGATACGGGTTTTTTATACCTTCGCGGCGAATACAAATCGTTTACGGGTTTTCTTGAAGGCGTTCTTGAAGGGATGCGAAAAGAAAACGCCCTGGGCATGTCCATTATGGGCAGGCAGGGTTTTGATTTTGATATTGAAATAAAACTTGGCTCTGGCGCTTATGTGTGCGGCGAAGAAACAGCATTGATAGAATCGCTTGAGGGCTGCCGCGGCGAGCCGAGAAACAGGCCGCCTTTTCCGGTAAATACGGGCTATAACGGTTATCCGACGGTATTGAATAATGTTGAGACATTCAGTAATTTTGCTCATATTGTGGAAAAAGGCGCCGATTGGTTTAAGAGTTTCGGCACAGCGAAATCAACAGGGACAAAACTACTAAGCGTATCAGGCGATTGCAAAAGGCCGGGCGTCTATGAAGTAGAGTTTGGTTCCGATATAAAGTCTATATTAAAAATTGCTGGCGGAGAAAACGCTAAGGCGGTCTCTGCCGGAGCCTCCGGGGAGATTGTCGCCAGAAGGCATTTTAGCAGGGCTGTCTGTTTTGAGGATTTCTCAACAGGAGGCTCTCTTATAGTTTTTTCAAAAGAACGCCGCATGCTTGAAGTCGTGGAGAATTTCTTGAGATTTTTCAAGGATGAATCATGCGGCCAATGCACTCCATGCAGAGAAGGAATTCCCGTTCTGCTTGAAGGCTTAAACATGATAAGAAATGGGCTTTGCAGCAAGAAATATCTGGATGAGTTATTGTCTTTGTCCGAGACTATGCAGACAGCCTCAAAATGCGGGCTGGGCCAATCGTGCCCCAAGCCTTTCATATCCGCGATCGGCCATTTTAAGCGGGAGTATAAGCTGTCAAAGGCGGTAGAAAAGGAGAAAGAATTTCATGGCTGATAATAAAGCTTTCGCGCGTGAGACATCAAGGGCGCCTGTAAGCCAGAGAAGGCAGGAAACGGGCGAGATAAAAAAAGACGCTATTGGGGGCGACATTACGGTTAATATTGACGGCATAGCCGTAAAGGTTGCCATGGGCACTACCATACTTGAGGCCGCGCGTATGGTAAATATAAAGATACCTACCCTCTGCCAGCATGATGATCTCTGCCTGGCGGGCGTATGCAGGATATGCGTTGTTGAAGTGGACAATGAGCGGACTTTACAGGCATCCTGTTCGTATCCCATATTCGGCCCGATAAATATAAGGACATATTCGCCGCGTATTCGCCGTGCCCGGCGCAATATAATACAATTATTGTTAAGAAACCATTATGGCGAGTGTTATTCGTGCGCGCGTAACAATAACTGCGAATTGCAGGTATTGGCAAAAGAATACGGAGTTACTTCTTATAAATTCGGGCACATCAAGGCCCCGAGATATGATAAAGACCAGTCAAGCTATGCTGTTGAGCGCGATATGAATAAATGCATACTCTGCCGGCGCTGTGTCAGGACATGTATTGATTTGCAGGAGGTAGGAGCTTTGGAGGCTGTGCACAGGGGTGCCGGCACAAAAATATCCACCTATATGGATATGCCTTTAAACGATGTAGTCTGCATTAACTGCGGCCAGTGTATCAATAGATGCCCCACCGGAGCATTAAAGGCCAAAGACCCTGCTGAAGGAATATGGAAGGCTATTGAAGATGCCAAAAAGCATGTTATCATCCAGACGGCGCCGAGCCCCAGGGCTGCTATCGGCGAGGAATTTGGCCTAAAACCGGGTACAAGTGTTACTAAAAAGCTGAACACTGCCATAAAACGCATAGGTTTTGACAAGGTTTTTGATACCAATTTTACCGCGGATCTTACGATAATGGAAGAAGGGACCGAACTGCTTTTAAGGCTTAAAAAGGCCATTGCCGGCAAAGACAAGAGTGTCAGGCTTCCGCAGATAACATCCTGCTCGCCGGGATGGGTAAAATTTATTGAACATTTTTATCCCGGTAGATTAGGCCACCTGTCAACAGCCAAAAGCCCTCAGCAGATGTTCGGCGCTATAGCCAAGACCTGGTATGCCGAAAGGAATAATATTGACCCGGCTGATATAGTTTCTGTTTCGCTGATGCCGTGTTCAGCGAAAAAATTTGAATGCCAACGCCCTGAAATGAACAGTTCAGGGTATAAAGACGTGGATTATGCCCTTACGACGCGTGAATTAGCGGGCATGATAAAAGAGTGCGGCATAGACCTGCCGAATTTGCCCCTGTCTGATTTTGACGATCCTCTTGGAACCGGCAGCGGCGCCGGGCTTGTTTTTGGCGCTACGGGAGGAGTAATGGAGGCTGCCATAAGGACGGCTTACGAACTGGTTACAGGCCGCGAGGCGCCTTTTGAAAATTTACGCGTAATGCCTGTAAGGGGAGTGGAAGGAATAAGAAAAGCGCAGATTATTATCAAAGATACCCTGGAGCAATGGAAGTTTTTAGAAGGCGTTACCCTGAAGGTTATGGTAGCGCACGGCACGGCTAATGCCAAAAAAGTCATGGACATGCTCTGCGAAGGACAGCTGGACGACTATCATTTTATTGAGGTAATGGCATGCCCGGGCGGTTGCATTGGCGGCGGCGGCCAGCCTATACCCACAGGCCCTGATATCAGGGGCGCCCGTATAAAGGCAATCTACGCCGAGGACGAAAGCCTTGTATTAAGAAAATCACACGAAAACCCTGTTGTCAAACAAATATACGAGCAATATTTTAAAGAAGGCCCATGCGGCCATCTTAGCCATAAATTGCTGCATACAGGTTATACCGCCCGCGGCAAATGGATAAATGTCAAAAAAACAAAGCGCGGGCCCGGCTCCGGCAGTTGATAAGGCCTGTTTTATCTAATACGGCAACCGATATAAAAAAGAGGCGTGATATGAAATATGGATCAGATGATATATTGAAGAAATTCCAGGCGCTTATGAATGATGTCAAAAAGTCTGTGCCCGGGCAATACGAGGCTTTTATTCAAAGCAAGAATGCTATGACCGGAAAAGGAAGGATAAGCCAAAAAATGAAATGGCTTTTACTCCTGGTTGCCGGCGTTAGCCAGAAATGCCCTGTTTGCATACCCAGGGCTGTCAAGCACTGCCTTGACGCGGGCTGGTCCAAGGATGAAATGATAGAGGCGTGCATGGTGGCCGTTCTTGTCGGAGGGGCAAGCGTTATGACGTATGCCCTGCTTGCCGTAAACTCTATTAATAAAATACGCCGATAAATCTATCTGGCAATACCGCGCGGTACTTTAGGCGGGAATGGAAAAGGTTTTATGAAAACCCGTAATTTGAAATTTTATATATTTTTCACGCTGTTTCTTCAAATTGTTGTAACAGCGCTCCTTACGGCCTTTCTCGGCTATTATACTATACAGCATGATATTGTAGCCCGGGCGCAAAAAGAGGTCGCCAAAAAAATAGAGGCCGCCCGTATAGTATATGACAATGAATTGGAGAAAATAAAAACAGCCCTTATCCTTACCCGAGATACCAAAAGCCTTATATCCGTAAAAGGCATATTGGATGTTGATTATGTCTATGAAGTGCCGGTATCCTTAAAAGACGCGGTCAAAAGCGATATTGTCCGCGCCGCGTTTAAAGGTAATCTTTGCGGCGGCAGCCGGATTATAGAAGCCGATGAATTGAAGGCCATCTCCAATGTATTGCTTGACAGGGTAAAAACCAAGATAGAATATACGCCCATGGCCAGGCCCGACGATAAGCTTTTTTCCGAAAGCGCGCTTGCTATAGAATACGCCATGCCGGTAATGGATGAGGCCGGAAATGTATCGGCGGCACGTTATGCCGGGAGGATAATTAACAGGGATTTTGCCCTTGTGGATAATATAAGAGACGTTGTCTTCGGCCATGAATTTTACAATAATCTGCCGGTAGGGACCGTTACGATATTTCAAGACGACGTCAGGATAACCACCAATGTCCTGACCCTTGCAAGCCAACGCGCTATAGGCACAAGGGTATCCGAAGAAGTATACGATAAGGTCATGCGAAAAGACGGTTATTGGAACGGCAGGGCCTTTGTAGTCTCTGATTGGTATCTTACCGCGTATAGGCCAATAAAAAATTTGACCGGCGATACCATAGGTATATTATATGTGGGGATGCTTGAAAAACCGTTTAATGATTTGATGATTGAACGGTTTCTGATGTTTTTGGCCATCATAGCCGTAGCGGCTTTTCTGGCGATGTTCACTTCTTATATACTTGCCTCAAAGATATTGAGCCCTTTATACAAGGCCCTTGACGCGTCAAGCCGCATATCGCAAGGAGATCTGTCGTCCAGGCTTGTTGAGAATAGTTCAATCAAGGAATTTGACCGGCTTGCGGGCGCGTTTAATGCTATGGCCGTAAAATTGTCGGAACGGGAAAAAAGCCTTTTGTCTTCAAAACAGGAATGCGAGATGATGAACAAGAGCTATCTGGATCTCGTCGGATTTGTGTCCCACGAGCTGAAGGGCATATTGGCTTCTATAATATTGAATGTATATTCGCTCAATAATAAATTACTCGGGCCTATCAATGAAGCGCAGACAAAGGCGCTTGACTCTGTTTCGCGCAACCTTGATTATCTTACGCAGACAGTAAAGAATTTTCTCAATTTGAGCAGGATTGAAAAACAGGAGATGGTATTAAGAAAAACGGAGTTTTTTATAAAAAAGGAAATATTTGACCCCTCCGTTGAGGCGCTTATACATCAGGCCCAGGATAAGAAAATGACTATACAAAACAATATAGCCGGTGATATAAAAGTCACGGCTGATTCGGGCCTTCTGCGTATTGCGGCAAACAATCTCTTGACAAACGCGATAAAATATGGCAAAAGGGATGGAAATATAATCCTTTCCTCAAGGGTCTCCGAAGGCTATATAGAGATAGAGGTGTATAATGAAGGCAAACCCATATCGGTTATTGATATGGACAGGCTTTTCAAAAAGTTTTCGCGCCTTCATTATGAAGGCGAGGATAAGGTCAAGGGGACGGGCATCGGCCTTTTTATCACCAGAGAAATCATACGGCTTCACGGCGGCAGTATATGGGTTGAGCCAAAAACTGGCGGCAATTCTTTTATTTTTAAGCTAAAAAAAGGTTAAAAAATGCGCAATACTATTTTGATTATTGATGATGATAAGGATTTTGTTGAAGCTATTTCAGTGCTCCTTAACAACAGCGGTTATAATACTATAAACGCCTTTGAGGGCACGGAGGGCGTGCAGAAGGTGAAGAGTGAATCGCCTGATCTTATACTGCTGGATATGATGATGTCTTATAAGACGGAAGGCCTTGACACGGCAAAGATCATATCGGAGGATGCCGCCAGTAAGAACATACCGATAATACTTATCACGGGCGCGCACAAGGAGATTAATTTCCCGGTTGAACTCAAGCCTGATCCCAAAAATCTTCCGGTAAGGGCTATTGTTGAAAAGCCCATAAAACCCGAGGCCCTGCTCAAGCTGATAGAAGGCCATATTAGCAAGACGGGTAAAAGGCATAGAGAGATAATAGATGAAATAAATACCCTGGCCGAAAGATGGAAAGGGAAAAAAGGCTCTCTTGTCATGATATTGCATGAAATACAAAATCACTATGGGTATGTCCCAAGAGGAATATCGTTTGAATTGTCGCGCATGCTTGATGTCCCGCTGGCGCGCATATACGAGGTTATAACTTTTTACAATTATTTTAAGCTTGACCCGCCGGGTAAATACACAATTTCCTTGTGCATGGGTACCGCCTGCTATCTGAAAGGCGCCAACGATATACTCCAGGAGTTTAAGAGCATACTTGACATTGAAGAAGGCCAGACTACGCAGGACGGTTTATTCCATTTGCAGATAGTCAGATGCCTTGGCTGCTGCGGGCTCGCCCCTGTTGTAATGATAAATAATAAAATACACGGCAAGGTAAAGAAAGAAGATGTGTTGAATATAATCTCCGCCTACGTAAAAGAATCCGCCGCGGAAACAAAATAAAGGCCAAACTAAATGTCAAAAATCATAAAAAACGATATTGACCAGATAAGGAATAAATTCAGGAAAGAACCCAAGACGTGCATAAGGGTAGGCATGAGCACATGCGGTATCGCCGCGGGCGCTTCGGCCGTTTTTGACCTGATAAAAAAGCTTATAGATGAAAAAGGCCTTGATGTTTGTCTTAAGAAGACAGGATGTAACGGCTTGTGTTTCGCGGAGCCTGTAGTTGAAGTTAATACTGCCTGGTCAGGGCCGGTGATTTATAGGAATGTTAATGAAGACGTTGCCCGCAGTATTATTGAACAGCATATATGCGGTAAAAAAATCTTTGACTCGGCCAGATATGAAGATAAATCCGGAAAACAACTCAAGGTCGTATTAAGAAATTGCGGCGTCATAGATCCCGAAAGCATAGATGATTATATCGCCCGTGACGGTTATCAGGGGCTCAAGGCCGTATTAGCGGGCAAAAGCCAGGACAATGTGTTAAAACAGCTTAAGGACAGCGGCCTGCGCGGCAGAGGCGGCGGAGGCTTTCCTACGTGGATGAAATGGAATTTTGCCAAGGACATAGAGGCCGATGAAAAATACGTAATATGTAATGGCGACGAAGGAGACCCCGGGGCTTATATGGACAGGGGCATATTGGAAGGCGACCCTCATTCCGTAATAGAGGGCATGCTTATAGCCGGCTACGCGACAGGCGCGAGCAAGGGTTTTTTCTACATAAGGGCCGAATATCCGTTGGCCATTAAGCGGATACAAAATGCGATAGAACAGGCCAGAGGATACGGCCTTGTCGGCAACGGAATATTAGGCAGTGATTTCAACTTTGAACTTGAGATACGGCTTGGGGCCGGAGCCTTTGTCTGCGGCGAAGAAACAGCGCTTATCGCCTCAATTGAAGGCAAGCGCGGCGTCCCGACTCCGAGGCCGCCTTATCCGTCTGTCAGGGGTCTGTGGTCAAGGCCTACTGTTATAAACAATGTGGAGACATTGGCCAATGTGCCTGTTATATTCACGAAAGGGGCCAAGTGGTTTTCTTCCATAGGCAGTCAGAATTCTAAGGGCACCAAGGTATTCGCGCTTACAGGAAAGGTCAAGAATTCAGGGCTAATAGAAGTCCCCATGGGTATAACGATAAGAGAGATCGTTTATGATATAGGCGGCGGGTTAATAGATGATAAAAAGATCAAGGCTGTTCAAACCGGCGGGCCCTCCGGCGGCGTGATACCCGTGGAATACATTGATACGCCTGTAGATTATGAGAATCTGCAAAAGCTCGGCTCTATTATGGGCTCGGGCGGAATGATAGTCATGGATGAAACCGATTGCATGGTTGATATTGCCAAATTCTATCTGGGTTTTTGCGTGGATGAATCATGCGGGAAGTGCGCGCCTTGCCGTATAGGCGGATACCAGATGCTTGAGTATCTAAAAAAGATTGCCTCCGGCAGGGCCTCAATGGATGATATCGTAAAGCTTGAAAGAATATGCAATACTGTAAAACGCGCTTCACTCTGCGGCCTGGGCCAAACCGCCCCCAATCCCGTATTGTCAACTTTAAGGTTTTTCAGAGACGAATATGAAGAGCATGTAAAGCTTAAAAAATGCCGTTCAGGCAAGTGCGCCGAACTTATGACGTATCGCATAATTACCGAAAAATGCAGGCGCTGCGGGCTCTGCGCGAAAAATTGTCCCGTCAAGGCCATAACCGGCGATTCCAAACAGGGCTATACTATAGACGCGGCCAAGTGCGTAAAATGCGGAAAGTGTTTTGAGGTATGCAAATTTGACGCCGTTATTAAGGAGTAATTATGATAAAAGCTAAAATCAACAACATTGAGGTCAGCGTCAAAAAAGGAACCAGCATACTTGACGCGGCCAAAGAAATACAGATAAATATACCGTCTCTTTGCAAACACCCTGATCTTGATGCCACAGGGGCCTGCGGCATATGTATAGTAAAAATAAAAGGCAGTAATAAGATGCTGCGTTCGTGCTGTACCCCGCTGGAAGAGGGTATGGACATAATAACCCATGATGATGAATTGCAGGACATAAGGAGAAATGTCTTAGAGCTTATACTCTCCAACCATCCCAACGACTGCCTGAAATGCGCAAGAAACAATAATTGCGAATTGCAGAAGCTCGCTTCGGACTTCGGCATAAGAGAATCGGCTTTTCCCCAGTTTTTGCGGCAGATACCCAATGACGATTCAACAAAGACAATAACCCTTGTGCCTGAAAAATGCATATTGTGCGGAAGATGCGTCCAAGTATGCCAGAAACAGCAGGATGTGTGGGCCCTTTCTTTTCTGGAAAGAGGCCACAGCACCAGGATATCGGCGGCAGGGGACATAGAACTGGCAGAAAGCCCCTGTATAAGATGCGGGCAGTGCTCCGCCCATTGCCCTACCGGGGCCATCGCTGAATACGATCAGACGCCCGCGGTCTGGAAAGCGCTTTATGATAATGATAAGTACCCCGTGGTGCAGATAGCCCCTGCTGTCCGCGTTGCTCTTGGAGAGGCCTTTGGGTGCAGGCCGGGGGAGAACCTGACTGGCAAGATCTACACTGCTTTAAGAAGGATGGGGTTTAAGGCTGTCTTTGACACATGTTTCGGCGCTGATCTTACGGTAATAGAGGAGGCGTCTGAATTTATAAACAGGTTTGTCCATAAGAAAGGCCCGCTTCCGCTTATTACCACATGCTGTCCTTCGTGGGTTGATTTTATGGAAAAGTTTTATCCCGATATGATAGAACATTTTTCGTCGGCTAAATCCCCCCATGAAATGGTGGGCGCTTTGGCAAAGACCTATTACGCGGACAAGAACAAGATTGAGGCATCCAGGATATTCATGGTCTCTGTAATGCCGTGCACGTCAAAAAAATACGAGATTGCCAGAAGCAAGGAAATGTTTTCATCAGGCCAGCAGGATGTTGATATATCTATCACGACAAGAGAATTAGCCCGCATGATAAAGCAGGCAGGCATTGATTTCCTAAACCTCCCCGATGAAGAACCTGACCATATGCTCGGCGATTATACCGGGGCGGGCGTGATATTCGGCGCCACAGGAGGCGTTATGGAGGCTGCCATAAGAACAGCGTATTTTTACGCGACAGGCGAAAACTTAAAAGAGGTGGAATTTACGCCTGTAAGAGGATTGCTGGGCGTAAAGGAGGCCGAGATAGACATAAAAGGCGCCAGGGTCAGGATAGCAGTGGCCCATGGCATGGGTAATGTTGAATGCGTATTAGACAGGGTCCATGAAGCATCCGCTAAAGGCAAAGAAATACCTTATGATTTTATAGAAGTTATGGCATGTCCGGGCGGGTGTGTAGGCGGCGGCGGCCAACCCTACGGAGCCACTGACCAGTTAAGGGTGATAAGGGCCAAGGGCTTGTATCAGGATGACAGTGACAGGAAGTTAAGATTCGCGCATGAAAATCCATATATAATCAAACTGTATAAAGAATTTCTGATAAAACCGTTAAGCGAGAAATCACACAAGCTTTTACACACTCATTATCTGCCAAGGCCTCTTTATAGAAAGTAAAAGGCTCTTTCCGGCAAGGGCCTTTAAACATAATCGTTCTGCGGTAAGGATTGAAAATCTAAAGCCAAGGAAACCATGTATTTAATATTTCCCCAAACTTACCGCTTATTTTTGGTAATTTTGGGGTTTATTTTTTTAAAAGAAATATTTTAAGAATCAAACGCGTAAAAAGGCGCCACCGATGGCAAATACAGACAAACGCCTGGGATTTATTGGTATTATAGTAGAGGACAGGAAGAAAAACGCCCCCAGGGTAAATGAGATACTCTCCGGTTACGGGGATATCATATTAGCGAGAATGGGTGTGCCCAGCGGCAAAAAGGGCCTTAATGTTATAACTCTGGTTGTTGACGCGACAACAGACGAATTAGGCGCCTTGACGGGTAAATTGGGAAAGATCGCGGGCATAAGCGTCAAATCATCGTTGAGCAAACCGTATGCGGGAGGCCGTGATGCTCAAGACGCCTAAATCCCTCCGCCTTCAGATAGGGCTGTTTGGCCGCGTCAATACGGGCAAATCCGCGTTTCTTAATTATATAACCAATCAGGACGTATCCATAACCTCGCCTGTTCCCGGGACGACTACTGACATTGTTGAGAAAACGATGGAGCTTCTTCCTATAGGGCCCGTGCTTTTTATGGATACTGCCGGTATTGACGATATATCTTCGCTTTCTTCCCTGCGCCTTAAAAAAACCGAGGCCGTATTTAAAAGGGCGGATATATATACGTTAATTATAGAGCCCGGCATATGGCAGGATTATGAGGAATCCATAGCCCGGCGCGCGGAAAAAGAGAATGCCCCTCTTATCATAGTAATAAATAAATCCGATACCGGTATGCCCAATAAAGATTTTATTGATAAGGCGGGTTCTTATACGCGGCATATAATTATTTCATCAAGCATTGATAGCAAACGCCGGAATGCTACCATACATGAATTCAAAAAATGCCTTATTGATATAGTCCCGGTAGATTTTTTAAAACCTCCTCCTATAATAGGCGACCTTATGCCGCAAGGAGGCATTGCCGTATTGGTGGTCCCGATAGACATGGAAGCGCCGAAGGGCCGGATAATATTGCCACAAGTGCAGACCATAAGAGACGCCCTGGATAACGGCCAGATGGCGCTTGTCGTAAAAGAGGACGGATATATTAATGCCCTGCGCGGATTAAAGGTACCTCCCGCGATCGTGGTCTGTGATTCTCAAGTCGTCCGCCAGGTTTTTGACCAGACCCCGCGCGATATAAAATGCACCACATTTTCAATATTATTCGCGAGAATGAAATCCGATCTCCAGGCCATGGCCAGGGCCGCGCGCGTTATAGACAAACTGGTTTCAGGCGATAAGGTTCTTATAGCCGAGAGTTGCAGCCACCATCCGATAGAGGATGACATAGGCAGGGTAAAGATACCGTGGTGGATAAAAGATTATACGGGCCAGGATATCCGCTTTGATTCCTGTGCCGGCAGGGATTTTCCTGATAATCTGAAAGAATACAAGCTGATTATACAATGCGGCGGATGCATGGTATCAAGACGGGAGATGCTGGCAAGGATGGAACAGGCCGCCGCCCATAACATTGCCATGACAAACTACGGTATGTGCATATCATACGTGAAAGGAGTTTTACCCAGGGCATTGTCCCCATTTAACCTTAACGCCGGAGTAGTATCATATTCGGAGAGGAAAGAGTTTTTACAATGAATATTTGCGGTCAGGATTTGAGGCAGTGGTCTGAAAACAGGCCGGCCCTGTGCCAGGTTGAAAAATACCTGAAATCAGGCAGGGATTTTATTGATGAGAGTTTAATACTCGCAAAGCTGGATACGTGTAACGGTAATGATAAAAAAAGAATAAGCGATATAATAGACAAGTCCATGAGCATACAGTCATTAAGCCTTGAGGAGACGGCATACCTGTTAAACGTTAAAGACAAAGACCTGATCTTGCTGATGGCGCGGGCCGCGGCGGAGATAAAGAAAAAGGTGTATGATAACAGGATAGTGACTTTTGCCCCGCTTTATCTTAGCAATCTATGTGTAAATAACTGCCTTTATTGCGGTTTCCGAAGCTCCAATAACCGGTCAAAAAAGGTATTGCTTAGCCTTGAGCAGGTCAAATCCGAGGTAAAAGTGCTTGCCGGAGAAATAGGGCACAAGAGGCTTGTTGTCGTTTATGGTGAACATCCGGATTGCGGCATAGACTATATGGTAGATACGATAAAGGCCATATATGACGTAAAGGTAAAAACAAAAAACGGGTTTGGGAATATCAGACGGGTTAATGTTAATGCCCCGCCTCTTAGGGTGGAAGAGCTGGCCCGGTTGCGTGAAGCGGGAATAGGCACATACCAGGTTTTTCAGGAGACTTATCACCGCGATACTTACAATACGGTCCATCCGCACGGCACCATAAAAAACAATTATGGATGGCGCTTGTATACCATGCACAGGGCGCAGGAGGCCGGTATAGATGATGTCGGGATAGGCGTCTTGTTCGGGCTTTATGATTGGAGATTTGAGGTCATGGGCCTTGTCGCGCATTCATTGGCCCTTGAGGAGGATTTCGGTATCGGCCCTCATACTATTTCGTTTCCCAGACTTGAGCCTGCCGATAACACGCCTTTTATAAGCGCCTTGGGGCATAAAGTATCAGACGATGATTTCAAAAAGCTTATTATTGTTTTAAGGCTGGCAGTTCCTTATACAGGCATGATAATTACCGCGCGCGAAACGCGGCAGATGAGGCGGCAGGCATTGGCGCTTGGTATCACGCAAACAGACGCTTCTACAAAAATAGGCATCGGCGCTTACTCGGACAATGACGCCTGCCTTGACGGCAAGAGAGAACAGTTTATCCTTGGCGATACCGGCAGTCTGGAGGAGGTAATAGGCGAGTTTGCCTCAATGGGGTATATAAGTTCTTTTTGCACGGCAGGTTATCGCTGCGGCAGGACAGGCAAGTGTATTATGGAATTATTGCGCAGTGGGCAGGAAGGGAAATTTTGCAAGCTTAACGCGGTATTGACATTCAGGGAATGGCTTGATGATTTCGCGACAGAAGAGGTAAAGAAAAAATCCGAACCTGTTATAGAATCGGAGATAAAACAGATAAAAGAACAGATGCCGGATATGTTTTGCGAATTTATCAAATTATATGAGCGGGTAAAAAAAGGCGAGAGAGACCTTTATTTTTGATTATGCCGGACATAAAAAGAGAAGATATCCTGCGATGGTTAAAGTCTGATGACCCCGGCGCTCTTTTTGCCGCGGCAGACTCCGAGCGGGCGGCGCGTTTTGGAAACGAGGTCCACATAAGAGGTATTATAGAGTTTTCCAATTACTGCGCGTGCAACTGCCTGTATTGCGGATTAAGGAAAGGTAATGGCCTTGTCAAGCGCTACAGGATGAGCGCCGGTGAAATAATAGACACAGCGCTTGGAGCAATCAGGCACGGTTATAAGACGATACTTTTACAGTCGGGCGAGGACAAGGCCTATGGCACGGATAACCTGTGCGCTATAATAAAGAGGATAAAATCAGAATCAGATTGCCGTATTACATTGTCGTTAGGGGAGCTGGATTTTGACGAATATAAAAGTCTCAAGGATGCCGGCTCCGATAGATATCTCTTAAGGTTTGAAACTTCAGACAGGCCTCTTTTTAAAAAGCTAAAACCCTCTTGCTATGATAACAGGATATCCTGCATAAAACGCCTGAAGTCTTTGGGGTTTCAGACAGGATCCGGTATCATGACAGGCTTACCGGGTCAAACATATGATACGCTTTGCGATGATATACTTTTAATGCGGGAACTCGGCCTTGATATGATAGGAATAGGCCCGTTTATACCTCATCCCAATACGCCTCTTGGAAATAATGTCCCGGGCGGGCTTGAGTTGGCATTGCGTGTTATAGCCGCGGCAAGATTGGCATTGCCGCTCGCCCATATACCGGCGACAACGGCTATCGGCACGATTGCTAAAGACGGTATTGAAAAGGCTCTCAAATGCGGTGCGAATGTTTTTATGCCGGACATTACTCCGCCGGCTTTTAGGAGCCATTATGATATTTATCCCGGTAAATTTTGCATTGGAGAAAACCCGCTGGATTCAATGGCCCGGGCAAAGGCCATGCTGGAGCGGATAGGAAGATATGCATCGCATAATGCCGGCGACGCTATGGCGCATGCGGGGGATTCTGTCCGAGGCTTTAAGGTAAATTTATGAAAGCGCTTGTTATAGGAGCAACGGGTTTTATAGGCAAGAGGCTTGCTACTAGGCTGGTTGAGCAAGGGCATGAAGTAATTTGTGCCGGACGAAAGCTGTCTTGCCTGGGCCGGATTTTATCAAAAGTTAAACCTGTTTATATTGATATTGAGGATATCCGGTCCGTGCAGGATGTATTAGGCAAACAAAAGCCTGATATAGTGTTTCATTGCGCCGCGCTCGTCGGTAATGGCCCGCTCAAAAGGCTTTTGAAGGTAAACAAAGACGGCAGTTATAATGTTTTTAAGGCCTGCCTTGACCAAGGCGTTAAAAGGGCCGTATATTTGAGCTCTATAGCGGTTATAAGCGGAAATAGCGCGGCCCCTCTTAAAGACGATATGCCGTATTCATTTACCAATAGATATGGTTGTTCAAAAGTTGAGGCTGAAAAAGCGGCATTTTTATACAGGCAGAAAGGCCTTAAAATATCTATAATTAGGCCTGTTATGGTATACGGCGAAAATGAACCCCATCTTTTGCGTTTTATATGCAGGCTTGTAAAAAAAAGGCTGATACCGGTTATCGGCACAGGCTCGGCGAGGATACAACTTGTCTATATTGACAATGTGGTAGACGTAATGGTTCAGGCCATTGTTAATGAAAAAGCTTATGAAGGCACGTATATAGTAGCTGATAAAGAAGTTTTGACTATAGCCGAGTTCCTTGAATATACGGCAAAATGCCTTAAAGCGAAACCGCCTTTGTATCTGCCGGGGTTTCTTATCGCGGGTTTGTCTTTTATGCCCTTTATCAGGCATAAGGTTTCGTATTTTACCAAAGACAGGCTTTACAGCATAGACAGGATAAAAGAAGATTTGGGGTATTTGCCCCGCGTAACAACTTATGACGGGTTAAGGAGAGCGGTTTGCTCATATGAAAATGGACAAGCTTAAACTTATTGTTGCCGATAGAAAAGGCGGGATATATCCTGTTTCAGGCCTTGCCCCATGCGGAATGAAAGCAGGCATATTTTTTCCATTGTCAGCGGATGATCTGATTGAGCTTCCCGCTGCCAGCGAGCTTTTTATCATGCCGGACAGGGCCCCCATAGGATATGATAAAAGCCTAAAAAAATACATTGCCGTGAAAAGGGACCCGTATTCAAAAAAAAGGCTTCCATGTTTCGCGGTTTCAGCCTTCCTGTCGCCCGGTTACACGATAACGTATAATTGCTGTTATGTTGAATCGGAACATGCCAGGCCCCTGCCTCTTTTTTCGTATTCCGCCGTATGCCTGTATAAAGAAAAATTATACACTGCCGCCATGAGGGTTGATAAGGAATTACGCCAGGACTTGCGGTTTATGGATATTGCCAAGATCAAATCAGGCATAAGGAATGCCCGGAGATTATTTCCGAAAAACAGGCTTTTCAGGCATCTTGAAAAGTGCGCCCTGTGCTATGCCTGTCCCGCGGCAAAAAATCTTTTTCTGGCTCGTTACGAAGCGCCTCTTCCTTCATCGCCGTATTGCAATTCAAGATGCGTAGGGTGCATATCCCATCAGCCCGATAAGAGATGTTCTATCACCCAGCCCCGGATAAAATTTGTCCCCAGCCCCGATGAAATAGCCGAGGTGGCCTTATTCCATATGGGTAATGTCAAGGACCCTATTGTTAGTTTTGGGCAGGGCTGTGAGGGAGAGCCTTTAATGGTATCCGATACGCTTGAGGCAGCTATCAGAATAATAAGAAGCAAATCGGGCAAGGGCATTATCAATTTGAATACAAATGCAAGTAAGCCAAAAGCCGTGGAGAGATTATTTCGGGCAGGCCTTAACAGTATAAGGGTCAGTATAAACAGCGTGCAAGAACTTTATTATGACAGGTATTACAGGCCGGCGGATTACAAGTTTAGCCATGTAATGGAATCAATTAAAAAGGCAAAGCAGGCTTCAGGGTTTGTCTCAATTAACTATCTGTCCTTACCCGGGTTTACGGATTCCAGAAATGAATCAGACGGGTTCCTGTCTTTTATCAGGTCGTCGGGTATAGACATGATACAGCTAAGGAATCTTAACATAGACCCGGTTTATTATTTCAAGTCTATTGGATTTTCTCCGGAAAAGGAAGAACTTTTGGGCATGCGTAAGGTAATTATGGGCCTGCGCCGCAATTTTCCGTCATTGATGCTGGGTTACTTCAATCCGTCAAGGCAAAGGATATCAAGGAAGCGAAAAATATCTTGACGCCTGACAGCTTCGGGCTTAATAGGCATTGACATAAAACAGGCCTGTGTATAGAATAATGTTATTGAGCCGGATATATAAATATGAAAAATTATGATTACGCTATAATAGGCAATTGCACTACAGCGGCCCTGATAGGAAGCGACTGCTCCATTGACTGGCTGTGCCTGCCGTATTTTGATTCGCCCTCTGTCTTTGCCCGGTTATTAGATGAAGGCCTTGGGGGCTATTTCAGGATCAAAGGCGTTGATACGATAAGCATTACACAGGCATATATACCGCGTACCCCGATACTTAAAACGGTGTTTGTCACCAAAGACGGCACCTTTGAAGTAAGAGATTATATGCCCAGGTTTATCAATGCCAGAGAAGAGTGCTATTGCCCGCCCGAGATACACAGGGACATTTTGCTTGTTTCAGGCAACCCTAAGATAATTTTTGAATTAAAGCCTATGCCTAACTATGCCTGCGCGCAGGCTGATTTGTGCAATGAAGGCGATTATATCAAGATTATATCCCAAAAGGGCGCATATAACAGTTTTTACCTGTATAGCAATCTTGACCTTGACAAAATAATCAGGTCTGAACCTATGGAGTTAAGAGCTACCTCTTACGCGCTTTTTTCCTATCATGAGAAGCTTGAGGATATTAATACCGATAAGGTCTATATTGAATATGAAAAGACCAAGACATACTGGCTGGATTGGGCCTATCGGACAAATGTGCCCGGGCAATTCAGGGATATGGTTATAAGGTCGGCTATAACGCTCAAGCTTATGACATATCAAAAGACCGGCGCTGTTATTGCCGCCCCCACAACATCGCTTCCGGAGATAATAGGCAAGGACAGAAACTGGGATTACAGGTATTGCTGGATACGCGACAGCGCTATGGTAGTGGACCTGTATATAAGGATAGGACATTTAAAGACAGCGTCAAATTATATGGATTTTATTCTAAACCGCATGCTTTCCAAGAGGGCCAATATATCCATTATGTACGGTATAAACGGAGAAAAAGTGCTGGAGGAAAAACTGCTTGAACATTTAAGCGGATATGAAAATTCCAAGCCTGTGCGCATAGGCAATAACGCGTATCGCCAAACGCAAAATGATATATACGGCCAGCTGATAGAAGCCATATACACGTATTTTGTGCTAAATAAAAGGGTCAAGATAGATTTTAATGAGGAGATATGGACAGCGGTCAGGACATCGGCTTTTATAGCGTCACAGCAATGGATGATGCCCGATCAGGGCATGTGGGAACGCAGGCAGGAGCCCAGGCATTATGTCCATTCCAAGCTGATGAGCTGGGTGGCAATGAACAGGGCCGCGGCCATAGCCAAAAGGATAGGCAAAAACCAGTATGTCCGCAAATGGCTTGAAATAGCTTCAGAGATTAAGGACGATGTCTTAAAAAACGGCTGGAATGACAGAATAGGCTCATTTACAATGTATTATGGTTCGGATGAGCTTGATGCCGCTAACCTTCTCATGCTGCATTATGGTTTTATTGACAAGGCCGATGCCCGCATGAAAAATACGGTCGCAAAAAGCATGGAAATGCTGGTAAAGGATAATTTTGTTTTCAGGTATCTCGGAGATGACGGCCTTGGCGTGCCGAAAAATTCTTTTATTGTGTGTATTTTTTGGATGATAAATGCTCTCTATCTTATAGGTTGTAAGGACAAGGCAAAGCTTATGTTTGATAATATTATAAGGCATGCCAACAGGTTCGGGTTATTTTCTGAAGACATAGAGCCCGGGACAGGACGCCTTACCGGTAATTTTCCCCAGGGCTATTCCCATATGGCATTTATACAAACGGCTTTATTATTACAGACAGATTACAATTGGAGTGACGTGCCCAATCCCGCGAAATAAAACCTGCCACCTGCCTTGATTTAACATAATGTAAAATATTCTGTGCACTTTCAGTATAAAAGTTCATTGAAATCACAATAAAAAAGGCATATCCTTTGGTTATTAGCGACAATAACCGGGACGTGATGTCCCAGGGAGGATATGCCCATGAGAGACTTAGACCTCTCCCAGGATACGGTCGCAAGACAATGGCAATATGTAAAGCGAAATCTTTAAACTTATGGATCTTTGGTATCATAAAGTACCTTAACATAACAATACCAGAGGATATGTCTAAAGACTCAATTCAATCTGAACTTAAATACGCAAGTGCACAATTATCTTGACACTACTAAATACAAATTTTTGTTGACAGAAAACGCGGATTATGCTATTATCTTTATAAGTCTTTTTTCAAAGATTGTATAAACGTCTCAAATAGGGGTTTATTCATGGTGTGGCAGCGTAATAAGACCAGCCGTTTTATCTTTAAAATCATTTCTATAGTTATAATCCTTGCCTTTTTACTCCACGATATCTCGTGGGCATGTAATTGGGACTTTTCATTCAATAATGACTCTGCTTTAAGAGCACAATCTGTAAAGTCAAATCCTATTAGCCTAGAAATAGAGGGGGCATTAGGATATAAGGGCGTTGATTTAGGTAGTATAGACCCTGAAACAATTGCGCTCATTAAATCTTTAGATGTTGATTATCTTCATAATAAACTAAATACAGCTGATACCACAGAACGCCTTAAAGATGGCTCACCTATTTTTCCAGACAAACAAGACAATATCAGATCATCTTCATCAGGCGCTTCCCCGGAGCAGCAACATTTACTAGTCCAGAAAGAAAGCCACCCAGAAAACTTAATCACTGCAAAGCCCGTTAAGAAATTTAAACCAATACATACAAAAAGAGCACCGTTGCCTTATAGCTTTTTCTTTTCTAGCCCCAAGCATACTATGCGTTTGTTTGGTAATAGGCACGGTGCAATAGCCAAGGATGTTTTTATGTGGGCTATTTTTGGGGTTGTGGCTAGTTATGCTATTTCACTTATACCTTTCGGTATTATAAGTAGTGGAACGGTTTCAATATTGCAAATCTTACGTAATCCCTATTCTTTTGTAGCAGGTTTTTTGGGAATATTTGGAGGCATGATTGTTGGAGGCCTTTCAATTGCAAAAGAAGGAAAAGTCGTAGGTGTTATCAGTCTACTTATAGGTGCTATTGTTTGCTCCGCAATTCTCATTAGTCCAGTAGGTGTAATTTCGCTGCGTATTGCGTCTTTAAGTTTTCCAATTATAGGAAGCGCTTCCGGCGTTTTACTCGGCAATTACCTATCAATTAACAAAAGAGATTCTCGTATTCCTTCCTTGTCATACTGGAAAACCCTTAAAGAAATTATACCTGTAAAAAGTGAGTGGGTAGGTGATTTTTACCGTGACGTTGATGATTTTAGTGGTGGTCTAGCTGGTGCGGGATGGTTTATTGGAGGCCTGTTATTATGGGCTGCCTATAGCTTTAATTGGTGGCAGTTAGGAACTGATAATGCTACGCCTGCTGTTAAGTGGGTAGCTTGGTTAACAGAAATAATTGCTATGCCACTTATAGCCATAGGATTGCCGTTTTTGATTGGGAGAGGTATAGATCTATCAAGAATGCTATGGCGCTTGTTTTGTTACCCCTTTACCTTTATACGGCTCTCAACGGTGAATACCAATTTTCCTGAAGACATTTCTGATGATTTAATAAATGATACTGCAGGTACATTTTCAAGAATGCACACTGAGACGCTGGAAAATTTATTAAAAAATTGGATGGATGTAAGGCATGAGTCCAAAATTACTCGGTTATGTGCAAGTGGCAATTGGAAAAAGAAAGAGCGTGTATTACAAATTTATTCTGATTTAGTTTCCTATGTTCAGACAAAAGAAGCAACTGTACATAAATTTACTAAAAATAGTGGTGACAAACAGCGCCTTTTAAACATAATAAATGATTTAAAAATAAAATTAGAACAAAACCAGATAAGTGGTGTCAGCCTGCTTAAGGATGTAATACTTAAAGTAACTCAAGATTCTCAAAGCTTAGAAGAATTTGTTTCGTGGATGAATTTATTAATAGAACTTCATAAAGATTTATGGCAGTCTTCTCAGTGTATCCTAAGTATTTACGCAGACTTAAAAGAATTTAAAGAAGCACATAAGGCAGCTTTAGGTAAATTTGCTCATTCGTCCGATGACCAGCGACAGGTATCTGTAGTTATTGATAATCTGAAAACTGTTTTAGATGCCCACGGGTTAAATGCCGCTGGTCTTTTAAAAATTGCATTGCCTCAACTTATCGAAAATGCAAGAAATCTAAATGAATTTGTTTATTGGATTGGTGTATTGGCTAGTATTGATATTAAGATCTGGAAATCAGGAATTCAATCTGTAATTAAGGTTTACAGTGATCTTTTGGAATTTGAGCGGGCCAAAGAGGAAGCTGTCAGAAAATTTACGCATAATAACCAGCAAAAAACCCAACTTGTCAATGCTACTAATAATTTAAAAGATAAAATAGCTAGTTATGGCTTAAATTCAGCAGATCTGCTTAAAGATATTATCCCCGAACTAACTAGAAATGCTGACGGGTTAGAAGATTATTTATATTGGATACAAACGCTGGACAACTTTGATAAGGCTGTATGGCAGTCTGGCAAACAAAAAATTTTATTAGTTTATATGAATTTGAGAGATTATAAACAGGCAGTTAAAGCGGCAGCAAATAAAATTAGTAGAACTGCCCAAGAGAAAGTAAGCTTTTTGGGATTAATTGATGATTTTAAAAATAAGGTAACAAGAAAAAATACAGATGCAATAGTTGCTTTTAAAGATATTATCATCGCGATTACGCAAGATTCGACAGATAAAAACACTTTTGTTTTTTGGCTTAATAAATTAACCGAATTAGAGGATACCATCTGGAAGTCTGGAAGCCAAAGAGTACTAGCTGCATATTCAGACCTTAAGGCTTATGCCCAGGCCAAAGAAGAAGCAGCACGCAAATATACGGCCAATCAAAAAGACTCTTGGGAAATAATCGCCGCTATCGATAATGTTGAATCAAAAATATCTTGGCAAAAGATAGAATCTGTCAATCTTTTAAGGACTGCGATATCAGAACTCGTGCATGTTGTTCCAGATAAAAAAGAATTCTTATTCTGGATGGAAATTATATCACGTCTTGATAAAGAAATTATTGAGCCGTTTGCCAGGGGTATGAAATTAATTTTGGAATTTTGTTTGTCTGAAGAAGGAAAAAGGAAAGATAGGCGCAATTTAGCCACAGCTTTGAACCAATATAGAGCTAAATTTGGTGAAGTTCTTGCCGTCAGTTATAATCTCTTAGTTGAGTTAACGTATCCTACAAGAAGCGTGGAAGAGAGAGTAGAAAAAGCAAGGAAATATATTGTAGAGCAGAAATTGGTCAAATTAGGTGTGCCTTCTCATCTTGCGGATATAAGAGACGCGGTTAGTGCAGAAGAATGGATTAGTGCAGTTAAAGAAAACACTATAAGTTCAGATTTAACTCATACTGGAATTCAAAAAGCAATGTCTAAGATGGGTCGCGATGGTCTTTATTCTTATTTTGAAACTGAAAACCCCATATTTTATAGAACTTTTCGCCAAGGAACCCAAGCTTTGAACTCCGAATTTAACAAGCCAGGTGAGAAATTTAGAATATTATATGACGTAGCTATTACTGAAAAACATGAAAGAGACTTCTCTAATATTATGCCTATGTCTGATGAAGTAAGAGCAGTTCAAGATATTATTATAAATTTACGTAACAAATGGCCAAATTTATATAGAAATTTCGCAAAAGCTAAAAAGGATCTTCTGGGCAAGCAAGAGGTAGAAGAATTCATTACTAAAGAAAATGTTGCTGGCGTGGCCTCAAGATTGTTGAAGATGATGTTAGGCTGGGAAGATATACCTTCTCAAGACAGGTTGCCATGTATTCTACAACTTATTGAAATACTTGCTTTTAGTTCTTCCGATGAAATAAAGGAAAGCAGAAATGAGATATTTACTATAAACGATGAATTCCAAAGATTAGAACTTATTTCTATGTACTGGCAGGAACTTTTTGAGTTATCTCAAAAAATGAGCAGGCTTACTTCCAACCCCCGCATTAAACAGCAAGTAATTCCTTTCTTAAAAAGGAAAATTATTGATACAAATAATGCCATTGGAGTAGGAGGCGAAGGAATATTGCAGTTTTTCTTATCAGGAAAAACTATAAGTGATTTCTTGAAAGGTAATGTTAGTGGAGATTGCTCGGCAAGTCCTCAAAGCGGTATTTCTCATGCGAATATGCATTTTTCTGACTCATTTAACACAGTTGTTGATCCGGCGTTTTTTTTGTTTAAAGTAGTTGAAAATGGCAAATGGATAGGCAATATATATTCGTTAGTAGTCAAAGATAATGAAAATAGGACAGGATTATTTTTGGATGTTCTTCAAATGTCTCATCACCCCCTTTCTGATAATAATGGTGATGAATGGAATGCCCGCAGGAGGAACCTTGCAAAGAATTTAATTCAACAGTTAAAAAATTGGTTGGCTTACGAAGGGTTTGACTTTCTTGTAATAAGTTCAACCCCATCTACAAGATCGGAAAGCATTAAAACTGCAATTTTTCAGGCAATTAAAGATGATGGAATAATCCAAGAAAGCTTAAATTTAAAAAAAGCTGGCTCGTCAGAATATGCACAGGAATTTGGTTTTAGTAAAGAATATGTTCAGTTTTTTAGCAGTGAAGCGACAGGTGATTTCAGACCTGTTAATGGGTATAAATTTGAAATTGAGCCGAAAACAAAAAAAATTAGACATATAACAAAAGAGAGCTTAAGATACCAAAAGGAAATTGCAGAATCGCAGCGACTGTTTGCCGGATTTCAAGCTGAAACTATTCGGTTACAAGCACTTGTTGAGGATATATCAACAGAACTTCGTCAATTACAGCAAAGTTACAATAAGGCAGTTAATTTTAAAAGAACTGCAGTAATAGGCGCTTTAAAACCGGCAATAGATAAGAAGAAAACTGAATTAGATAAGATGATTCAAGAAATACATGAAATAGAAGTAAAAATGAAGTCGCGCATAGCATTCATCGAACAGCTGGAAAAAGAATTAGGTACAATTCTACCAAAAGAAAGGGAAATGCCTAGCTTGCAATTTGCCAGCCCCTCTATTAGCAGATCCGTGCCTTTAAAACTTATTTTTACAGGTTTTTTCTTATTATCTTTTACTAATATGGCTCGTGCAGCTACTATTGTTAAAAGTTCTGTTACCACTTTTGCTGAATCTATGCTTTTATTAGTAGGCATAGCTACAGGGATATTTCTACTGTATAAGATCTTTTGCTTTTTGTATAAATTGCTTAAAGAAGACGCATATTCATATCCTTATGAGAAAAAGGACAAGACAGATTATATTCGTTCCGACTATTTTAACAATACGGCACCTTCACCTCGGCTACTCAGGCCTTTATACGAAGAATATCATCTTCCATTTGAAATACAGGATTTATTAGGGCAGGTGTTACTAAAAATTAATCCTACGTTAAGGCAAAGATTGCCGTCACATATTGATATAAAACTACCCTGGGATGTGGGCATCTCTCGCAACCAATCGCTTAAAGTAATGAAGTTATTGTTTACTGTACTTTCAGATTATAAATCCATTCATGAATTTTTTGTTGGCCAAGATTTTTATAGGCAATTTAAAATAGACACAAATCATTTAGGTTTAAGCAATGATTTTGACCAGCCAAGGCACGTATTTTCGTTCATAATAAAAGAAAATGATATTAAACGTGATAGAAATGAACAGATAGAGAAATTTATTGAAAAATTCCTAAATTCTTTGATTGAGGAATGTGAACCTATTTTGCATAGATATGAGACAGAAAGAGAAATTTTATATAAAATAAAAAAAGAAAGAGACCATTTAAATAAACCAACTTTTTGGGAACGAGTTAATCAGCGGACAGCAGTACAAAATTATTTTTTATTGCTTAAAAGCTTGGCATTTATGCGTTTTAAAGCACGCTTAGTTAATCTGCGAACATCACTTAATGAAAACACTTATTTAGAAGCCCTTGGTTTAATAGAAGAATGTTTACGTGTGGGACTAGGCTCAGAAATTATTTCACTTGAGAAAACTCACGAATTAAGCGCTGATTTAAATAAGCTTTTGCAAAGAGAATTGGCCGAAGTAAATGATTATCTAGATCAGCTTATTATTTTGCATGAGGCAAGAGACCTTGATTTGGAAGACGCGCAAGACATTAGATTTGAGATGGTTTTATTTGGCAGGACGCCCGATGATATAGCTATAGGTGAAGCAAGCGGTGATTGTACAGCAATCTCAGGCAGGACGGGAGCCTTTTTCTATAATACCATTCCCCAGTTTTTATTTGACCCTGGATTTTTGGTATTTAAGATTTTTCAAGAAGGAGTTTGGGTAGGAAATGTATATACAATAGTAGCTGAAAGAGAAGGAATTCCCGTATTGATAATTGATGCGATGCAGCTTCCTGCATCTGATAGATCTTGGCCCATTTCTGTGGAAAAAATTGCAGACAGGGTTATTGAAGAAATAGCACGCTATGCAGATTATGTTGGTTTTCAGGAAGTATTAATGAGTAGTTTTGTTTCTAATTTTTCTATACTTCAACGTTATTTCGACACAAAACATCCTACAGCACCAACGACGATTAGAAAAATAGGAGGATTTGACCATTTAAAGAATTTAGGACTTTGGAATGATAAATCAGAACGAAATGAGTATATAGAAACTTTCAGTCCGCAATGGAATTATTTTTGGAAAAAAAGAGTCGATCCCAATATCTCCTGGCAAACATTACTTTTAAGAAGAATATGGCAAAGGAGAGGGCCCCCAATAGACTTGTCGCAGCCTGTGCCTACCGAAACAATTAAAAAAGATCTCCCAGAAATAGATTTACCGTCGCCTGCTTCTAAGGAGGTATTTGGCACCCAAGACAATATCAAATCATCTTCATCAGGTATCTCATCTGCAAAACCCACATTCTTTAAAAATTTCAACCCCACTAAAATACTTCGAAACATACTGCTTATCTCAGCATTCATTTTTACAATGGGCCTGGCCAGCATGTCTAATGCGCAAACTCAACTCGCGGAAGTTATAATACCATTAACGCAACAAGAGCAGGTTGATATACAAAGAATTGAAGCAGTAAGGTATTCTGAAATAGCCTCACTGATATGCCAGCTTGCGGACAGGGACAGCCGTACCTTCTGGTGGGAGGGCGTAAGAATTGGCCGCCAGACAGTAGAGGCCTTACGTGGCGCTGAAAAAGACTACTCACTTTCTCGTGCTGATCTATCACGGCTGAGAATGGCTTTAAATTCCTTAAGAAAAGGTAAAGGCAGCCTTGAGCAGGTAAGTAATTACTTGTATTGGTTGCCTGATATGGGGCGCTTGGCCCAGGCTTTAGAGGAACAGGGCTTAAGGCGCCAACCATTAGGGCAATTAAGAGAAGCCCGCGAAAGATTACAGGATAGACAAAGGATTGCTGAGCTTCAAGACAGAGCTCAGGCTTTAGAAAGTGATGTAGAGTCCTTACAGGAAGAAAAAGCAGAGATTTTAGAAAGATTTTCTGAATTGCATGATAAGGTTACAGGCGCTCAGGACGAATTTGTAGAAAAGATAGCAGAAATTAAGGATTTACTCCAAAGTCAGGCAGATCAGGCAGAAGTAATGGCCCGGGATTTAAAAGATAAGCTTGGTGAGCAAAGACAAAAGGCAGAAACCCTTGCCCAAAGCCTGGAAGATTCTCAGAGGCAAGCAAAGGCCTATGAAGATAGAATCAGCCAACAGCAGGATAAAATAACAGAGCAGGAAGAAAAGGTAGCCAGCCTTGAAAAAGAGCTCTCTGCTCAGCAAAAAGTATATGAACAAAAACTTAAACAAGAGACAGAAGCCCCCCACACATTAAGCAGATTCTGGCAAGACAGCTCTGCCCTTCAAAAAACACTAGCCATTTTATCACTCTTATTGCTTATAGGTATTTCTGTAGTTTCAATTCTATCTTTATTAGTACGAAATAAAGCCCTTAAATCGAAAATAACAGAGTCAAACGCACTTGAGGCGTCTTTAAAGCAGAAAGACGATGAGCTTAAAGAGGCAAAAAGGCTCTTAGTTCAAGCAAAACAGGATGAAGAAGCCGTCAAAAGAAGTGCCGCAGAAAATAAAGATAAAGCCGTAGAACTTGAAAGGCTTCTTAGAGAGCAACAGAAACCGGATACTGAAGCACATCAACAACCTCAAGAGGCTCCTGCGGTTGCAAAACCATTAGCACCTGTAGTACCAGTAGCGCAAGCAGAACCTGCAAAACTCGCAGAACCAACAAAAAAGCCAGTGGCCGCAGCTGTAATACCACCTGTTACAGAAGTTAAAAAAACAGATGCAGGAATTGCCGATGACCTCGAACATAATGCAAGAAGAATTACAGATCTTGAGAAGAAAACCGATGATGTTGAAAAGCAGCTAGGTGTATTTCTGGCTGGTATGACAAAACATCGTAAGATTACAGCACCGCCTGCTGAAAATGAAGATTCAAACGAATGGCTGAAATCCGCACTAGAACAATTAAAAGAGCTTGAAGCAGCAAGAGATGCCCTTGCCCAAATGGGTAAGGCAGTAGATGCTTTATATAAGCAAGTAGAAGGTTTAAAAGGGGATATAAGCAAGCAACAGGACGAAATACCGGCTGCTTCAGAAAAGCCTGCGCTACGGGCTCCTCCAGAACAAAAAGAATCAACTCAGTGCACACAGGAAGGCTTTCTCAAATCCCTTGGCGCTAATATGCAAGCAAAGTACATACAGCGGCTTGCACGGTCGGAAAAGATAGATTTGGAAAAAAGAGCTAATTTTATAAAAGATGAAATTGGTATAGACATAGGTGAGGGTAAATATATAGGCCTTCTTACAGTAAGTGAGTCTACATTAAAAAGGAAGAAAGAACTTTTAGAAGAATTAAGCCTGCCTTTAAAGCCTTATCTTTTTAAAATGGGGGAGGGCCGCTTAAGGGAAAAGGCCTTAAAAAGAAAAGAAAGGCCTTTGCCAGTTCAAGTCCCGCCTGTTTTACTTGTTGAGCCCTCTGAAGATGACGTATCTGCGCAAGTTACACAAGAACAGGCCAAAGCCCTTGAAGAGCAGACAAGATCTTTGGAATCTGAAAGAAACACTCTTGTAAGTGAAATAGAGGCTCTTAAAGCTCGCAAGGATCAGCTTGAGGCTGATAACAGTGCTTTATCTGCTGATATAGCCCGGCTTAGGCAGGATAAAAATAATATTGTCCAAGAAATAACTGTTTTTGAGCAACGCCTTGCAAATATACAAGCAGAAATAGACAAGAAAGAGAAAGCAACGCAAGATGTAATATCTTCAGATGCTGAAAACCTGCGCCGGCAAATACAAGCCTTAGAAAAAACAAAATCTGCTCTTGAAGCTGAAATACAAGCCCGTAATAAAGCCAAAGAGGATATTGAAACAGGGATCTCTGAACTATCAAGCAAGAAAACTTCTTCCGAAGAACAATTAGACAATACTCATCAGCAAATTACCCAAGTAAATATCACCTTAGCCGGCCTATCATCTGAAATAGAAAAACTAAAAACAGATAAGAAGGCTCTTGAAGCTCATTTGGCACAGATTGAAGACCAGAGATTAGAGGCCGAAAAAGTTTTTAATCGGGTTAAAATGGCACTGGATAATATTAACTTAGAATTAAGCCAATTAAAAAACGAAAAGGCCAGATATAAAGCGGATATTTCAGATCTTGCTAAGCGTAAAGATTCTTTTGAAAATAAATTGCGGTCAGACCAAGCAGAGTTGGCAAAACTGACGGCGGCGTTACATACGCTTCGTGCGCAAATAACCAAAATTACTGATGAAAAAGATAAGCAGGAAGCTGACGAAGAAACTAAGATAAACGCTAAAGTATCATTGGTGGACAAATTAAATTCCAGAATGCAAGATCTGCTTAATCAAATAACTCAGAAAAGGCAAGAAATCTTATTAGCGCAGGAGCAGAAAAGTATGCTTGGGGAAGAAATAAAAAGTCTTGCTGAGCAAAAAGATTATCTTTTGCAAAAAATAACCCAGCTTGAAAAGAATTTTCAAAATTTAACAGATCATCTGCAGACATTAAAGTCAGAAGGCCAGCAAAAGCAAGCAAATTTCGCGGAGCTATCTCGAGCACAGGAAGCTTTACGTGTAAGTTTAAGTAACAGTAAACACGAAATAGCCCAAGCAGCAGAAGCACACAGAATATTAACAGCTGAAATAGCTCGGTTTCAGCTTCAAAAACAAGACCTTCTTTTAGAGGTTGAAAAATTAACAAGCCAAAAGGAGTTTTTAACGAAAGATCTTGCTTTGCTTAGGCAAGAAAAAGAAAGGTTGGAAACTGACCTGCTTTCTTTGAGGGAAGAAAAAAAGCGGTTGAAAAAAAAGCCTGAGGAAATAAGAATTGAAGAAGAAGTAAAACCAGAAGCAGAAAAACTAGAAGAACTATACGAAAAGGCCCATATTTTATTAGATGAAGTTGCTTCTCTCGGAGATGAACAAATACACGATGCTCTAATCCAACAAATTAAAAAAACAAGTATTAAAGGAATAGACATAGAATCTGTCCCTATCAAATCTAGGCCAGGCCATACTAATATCATAATTAAAATTCCCGCAACCGAACAAAAATACGAACATTTGCCTAAAATTATATTAAATGCTCATATAGACATTCATAACCATGGATACCATGTTTTCTACAAAACGAAAGAAGAATTTGTAAAAACAGGCGCATTAGACGACAGGGCTGGAGTCGTTGCAATTTTAATGGCCTTGAAAATTCTTAAGCAAATGAAGGAGAGCGATAGTACGCCCCATGGACCTATATGGATAATTTTTAGTGATTATGAAGAACGAGGTTTTAGCGGCTCCGTTGATTTAGTAGATAAATATCAGGGCGAACAAGCCGAGAACGCTGAAAATGAAAAATATAAAGGTTTGTTTGATAACACTCACTTGATTATTACCGTTGATGGTCCTTTAGTGTGGCCTCCTGATTCTAATCTGCCATTAGAGGATATTAACCCATTTGTTATAGCAGGAAGATATGACAAGGAAGATATGAGATATAAAGCAATTGAACATGCTGTATCTGCTGTAAATCATCCAAGATTTCGCGAACCTCATTATTCATCCAGTGATGGCATAGGCGACCACCATAAATTCAGAACTATAAACGATAAAATATTTAATAGCTACCCATTAGTAATTAATCTACGAGCCCCACACATCAATTATCATGCCTCGAATGAGACAACTGACATAGAACGTCAAATAACCCCATTCGCTAAATGGTTGACTGAAAGCGTTGTTGCGTTAAGCAATAATTTGACGCAGTCTTATCTTAATGCTGTTGCCGGAGATGCTAACATTATGAAGGGTAAAGGACAAAGTATGTTTTCACCCGAAGAGCATACTGAAGTAAACCATGTTATTGAAGAAGCTCAAAGAAACAATAAGGGTTTACTTATATATGGCAACGCTTTAGGCTGGAAAGATGGGAGGGGTGCATATAGTAGCGGCATAGAAGATATTATCTTGGGCCTAAAGGCTTATTCTAATATAAACTTACCAGAATTAGGCACCGTTGATATTACTGAAATACTTAAGGCTGTAAATGTGATTCTGATTCAGCCGTGCAATAAATCACCAGGCTTAATATTAAAAGATGCAAATACATATCAGGTTGCTCATAGTGGTGCTAATCGCAATTCAATTTACATAAACCAAGTCGTTTTCCAATTACTTCTGCCAAAAGAAATTACTGCTCTGTTAGTTCATGAAACAATAGAACTTGCTGCCAAACAATTAGTTTTAGAGAAAAATATTCCATGGTCAACTGAATTAGCTCAGATGGTCCATAATATTGCTGAAGATTATGAAGCTCAGATTGTTGGAAAAAGTGTTATGGGAGATGGTAGCAGACTAGATGATAAGATAAAAAGAATTTTAACTCAATGGCTAGTACCGCCTCGCATTTCCTTGGGTGACAACTATTCAATTGCATTGTGGAGCAGAAGCAAAGAAGATTTAAGCAGAGGCAATATTAGTGGTGACTCTACCAATCCAAAGTCCCCTAAATTTAAATACACTACTCCCAGGCATATATTAGATCCTGCGTTCTTGAACTTTAAGATTATGAAAGGAGATACATGGATTGGGAACGCTTACGTTATTTCTGCAATAAAAAAACAGCAGGGTAAAGATCCTGCGCCCATCTTAATAGTTGATGCAATTCAAGTGCCATGGGAAGCAGCACAAGGTCTCGCGGTTTCCAAAGAATTTCCAGTAAAGACAGAACAAGAAGCAAAAGAAATCTTTGATAGGGTGATTAGAGGGGTCAAGGCATATGCAGAGCTTTATGATTACAGAGAGGTCTGGTTAAGCGGCTTAATTTCTAATTTTACACAACTTAAAGAAGCATATAGGAATAGATATCAATTCTTTTCTATTAAATCGATGCCTATTACTATAGAGAAATTTGGTGATTTGTTGCATCTTTTGATACAAGGAAAAGATAAGAAAGAATATATTGTTTCTTTAAGCCAAGTTGATTCGCGATATGCCCCACCTTCAATTTTTCCAGTAGATCAAGGATGGCTGGATAAATTTGCTATAATTTGGCAAGCAGGCGATAGTTCTTCTGCCTTAGGCTTAGAAAAATCTGCATTGCCAAGAGATAAAGATCTATCAATTCAAAATAAAAATGGCATAGAGTATCTTAAGTTAGATGATTTAGAATTTGAAAGAGGTAGAGGGGATATCTCTGTTCCTAACATAAATTTACCTTTAACTCCTACAAATAGACTTCATCTCAAAGAACTCCTCAAAGATGTTATCTTAGGTGAAAACACACTTTTGGTCGGTGAAACAGGCACAGGTAAAAGCTCTCTGGTATTGTATCTAGCCAAACTCCTAAATCGTGAGTGTAAGGTTATGTCATTAAATGAAGATACGGACGTAAAAGACCTTTTAGTCAGGCAGACTTTTGGAGAAAAAGAGGAAGGTAAGACCAACTGGTCAGACTCGGTCTTGGTTGAAGCAATGAGAAATGGCACCTATATTATTTTAGATGAAATAGATAGGGTTCAGCCAGGAGTGTTATCCAGCCTCAACAACATACTCCAGTTTAGACAAGTAACCCTGCCAAATGGCGAGGTAGTTACTGCTCACCCAGATTTTAGAGTTTTTGCTACCATGAACCCGCCCAGGCCCCCTTATATAGGTAATCTATTATCAGGGGAATTAGAAGATAGATTTAGTATGCATACTATTGAGTACTTATCTAAAGATGAAGAGATAGCTGTGCTGCAATATTATGCACCAAATGTCAATAAAGCAATTTTAGAATCATTAGTTAATGTAGCAAGCGACTTAAGGGCTTCTTATAAGCAGGGAATTTTACCCAGGCCATTATCTACGCGTGCGTTAGTGAAAATTGTACGACATCTAGCCATGTATGCTAAAGAAAATATTAATGTTCCAATTAGGAAAGCTTATAATTTAGAATATCTTAATGCAGATGCGCAGCTAATAGTGGAAAAAGTTTTAGAGGTGTATGGATTAACCAAGAAAGTGGAGGTAAAAACAAAAGCCGAATTATCAACACGCGCAGAAAATATAATTAGCGCCCAATCAGTAGCAGCAAAGCAATTATATGAAGAAATAGGCCATCAGGATACTATAGAAGAGGCAGAAAAGATAGCCGAAAAAAAATTAGAACATTGCGGAGTAAAAAAACAAAAAGCAGAAAAGATTAAAGGTGAAAAGACATCTTTTCTCAATGAGTTAAGATTGAGCTATGTTGAGGCAGAGCACGAGGGTGCTCAGATTGTGAAGGATACTTTAAGAGGCGCTATTGATAAATTAGAGTCAGAGCTTCAATCCGCAGAAGAACATATGCATACTATAAGAACAGAAGAAATAGCTGTTAGAGAACTTTTAGAATTATATAGTTCATTAAAAACAATTTCCCAGAGAATTCGTTTTATTGAAAAAACCATAGATAATCAAGATAAAGAATTTTTAGTTATTGATGATCTAACATATGACCGTGGCCAGGATGGATCCTTTGTTCCAAGCATAGACTTGGAACAGACAAATACAAATATCAACCATTTAAGAGATATTTTAAGGGATGTTATTCTTAATGAAAATGTCTTACTGGTAGGAGAAACAGGCACTGGAAAGAGTTCTTTAGTTCTCTATCTGGCTAGATTGTTAAATCGTAGTTGCCGTGTTATGTCTTTGAACGAAGACACAGACATAAAAGATCTGCTTGTAAGGCAAACTTTTGGAGAAAAAGAGGAAGGTAAAACAGGCTGGTCGGACTCAGTATTGGTTGATGCCATGAGAAATGGAGATTATGTTATTTTAGATGAAATAGACAGGGTTCAGCCAGGAGTTCTTTCAGTATTGAATAATATTTTACAATTCCGCCAAGTCGTATTGCCTAATGGAGAAGTAGTAGATGCTCATGTAGATTTTAGAGTTTTTGCCACTATGAATCCTCCCAGACCACCTTATACAGGGAATTTATTATCAGGTGAATTAGAAGATAGATTTTCAATTTACTCTATTGACTATCTCCCCAAAGAAGAGGAAATTGCAGTTTTGCAAAATCACGCACCAGGTGTTGACAAGTTTGTCCTGGAAGAATTGGTTGATGCTGCTAACAATTTAAGATTTTCTTATAAGCAGGGATTTTTACCCAGGCCATTATCTACGCGTGCCTTAGTGAGAGTAGCTAAGCATTTAGAAGTATACCCACACGATGACGTAATGGCTATTATTAAAAAGGCCTACAATCTGGAATACCTGAATATAGACGCTCAAGCATCTGTAGAAAAGGCATTACAGCCTTATAAATTTGCAAAGACCAAAACAACCACTATGCCGGTGCTTCAATCCGCTCAGCATGATTCTAACTTGCCGCTTAATTTAGCTCCTTGGCAGGATTTTGCACCTGAAGAAATAGGTTTTACGCCAGAGGAATCGGCTTTTTCACCAGAAGAAAAGAACTATGACGCAGAAGAAACAAATTTTACTCCACAAGTTAATTCCTCCGATAGAATTGTTTCTGATGAAAGAATATCAGTTACTGAAATTGAAAAAATTCTTCAGGGTCATAGCAACGATGTTATGTCAGTTGCTTATTTGTCTGATGGTGGTTTGATTGTTTCTGGAAGCAAAGATAGCAAATTAAAATTATGGAATTTAGAAACAAACGAAATCAATACGTTAGGGGATCAAGGTACTGAAATTTGGGCAATAGCTATTTCACCTGATAACAGATATATAGCTTCAGCAGGACCTAGCGGCAGTTTAAAAGTATGGGATTTAGAAAATAGAACATTCAAAGTATTAAAAGGCCATACAGACAGTATACTTGGCACAATTGGTTTTTCTCAAAATGGAAATTTTTTAGTTACTGGAAGCAGAGACAAAACAGTTAGGGTTTGGAATTTAAGCACGTGTAGAGTGCGGATTTTAAGCGGTCACGAAAAAGAGTTAGAAGGAACAGCTATTTCGTCTAATGGTGAAGTTGTTGCGTCAGGGGGTTGGGATAGTGTCATTAGAGTTTGGAATTTAAGAACCAATAGAGTTCAGATATTAAGTGGGCATAGTGGCGCAGTTGGGCCGTTGGCTTTTTCAGGGGATGGGAACATGCTTATTTCAGGGAGCATGGATAAAACAGTTAAAGTATGGGATTTGAGAACTAATCGAGTAAAGACATTAAGAGGCCACACCAGTTCTGTTTGGTCTGTGTCAATGTCTAATACGGGATATATTGCTTCTGGTGATGAACAAGGAATAGTTAAAATATGGGATATAGTCCATAATAAAGCCAAAACATTACAGGCGCATTCAGGTACCGCAGCTTCGGTTTCTTTTGCACCAAATGAAGAAAAAATAGTTTCAGGGGGCTTTGATGATGTAGCTAAAGTTTGGAATATCGCAAAAGACCAGCGGCTAATAGATGCTCAAACCGGAGAAGATTTGAGAAACCGCGCCCTAGAAGCTGGCCATGACCCGATTACACAGCAGCTTAGTATCGAGGTAAAGGTTAAAACAGTTAATCATCAACAGAAAGACTACTTAACTATAGGAAATGTGGAAATGATTAGAGGGCAAGATGGTTTGTATGTACCGCAAATAGAATTAGAGCACACCCTTACCAACCTTTCATATCTCAAAGAACTCCTCAAAGATGTTATCTTAGGTGAAAACACACTTTTGGTCGGTGAAACAGGCACAGGTAAAAGCTCTCTGGTATTGTATCTAGCCAAACTCCTAAATCGTGAGTGTAAGGTTATGTCATTAAATGAAGATACGGACGTAAAAGACCTTTTAGTCAGGCAGACTTTTGGAGAAAAAGAGGAAGGTAAGACCAACTGGTCAGACTCGGTCTTGGTTGAAGCAATGAGAAATGGCACCTATATTATTTTAGATGAAATAGATAGGGTTCAGCCAGGAGTGTTATCCAGCCTCAACAACATACTCCAGTTTAGACAAGTAACCCTGCCAAATGGCGAGGTAGTTACTGCTCACCCAGATTTTAGAGTTTTTGCTACCATGAACCCGCCCAGGCCCCCTTATATAGGTAATCTATTATCAGGGGAATTAGAAGATAGATTTAGTATGCATACTATTGAGTATTTACCCGAACAGGAAGAAATAATAGTCTTAAAAAAATATGCGCCTAAAGTAAAAGTATCACGGCTTAAGGAATTAATTAGAGTTGCTACTGATTTGCGTACTGCCTATAAAAATGGGCTTTTACCCCGGCCGCTTTCTACTAGAGCTTTAGTAAGAATTGCTAGACACCTTAATATTTATCCAGAAGATGATATTGCAATTATAGTTAAGAAAGCCTATAACTTAGAATATATCAATGATAATGCCCAAGGAATGGTTGATAAGGTACTAGAGGTGTATGGACTGACAGGTAAAAAATCTTCTCCCGAAAAACCGACAGCTAATTTTATATTTCCGCCTATAGTGCATCAAAATAAAATCATTCCGTTTAATATGGTAAACCCAACAAGTTCACAATCTTCTAATAAATCTTCTAATGTTTCACGACAACTTTTGCAACTACTGGAAGGCCTTGCTAGAATTATTACTAGTAATCCAGTATTAAAAATGCTTCCTTGGCAGCAAATGGCCCCAGATGATACAATGAGGACTTGGCGCTATCTTTTTGGATTAAACCAGATTCAATATCTCCCTGAGGACTTAGAGCACAAAGACGCAGATATACCTTCAGCCATTACCATGCACGAAGTATGGCATGTAATCTTTAGCGATCCTGATGTTATGGATGAAGAATTCAGGCAAAATCGCTCCTTTTTTACATTGCTTAATCCTATAGAAGACTCGCGTGTAAATAATATTGGCATAAAAAGATATCGAGGTGCAGGACCATGGATTAAAAAGTTATATGGTGAAAGATATGACACTAAGAATTTAGAAGAAGAAAGGCCTGCATTTCAATCTCTTCCGCTGCATCTACAATTTGGTTATGGATTGATATATAAATGGTTTAAGGGGGAAGATGATCCAAGGATTTCCAATCAGCGGGTAATCGACGCCCTTAAGCAATGCGAACCAGATATTGTTGCTGCTTATTCTACAGAGAGCTCTAGAGAAAGCTATGAAATAATCCGCGATAGAATCTGGCCCGTATATGAAAAACTAATCGAAGAAGTAAAAGATAATGCTATTAACAATCATATGATGCAGAAGATGGCAGGAAAAGGACAATTAGGAGATAAGGTGCTTGATAAAAACGGAAAACCATTACCTATGGATCAGATACCAGAAGATCTAAAAGAGCAATTGCAAGAAAAAATAAAAAAAGAATTAGAAGAAATGACACCTGAAGAACTGCAAGAGTTAGCTAATCTTGCAGTTGACCAAACGCAAGAGGCTGAAAAGAAATTCAATGAAGAATTTAAAGGTAAAATGGTTCCTAACCCTACGCTTCCCGAAGAAGATCTTACTGTTCAAGAGAAATCTTATAGCAAACAATTCGAAAAAGGAGCCAAACAACTAAAGGAAGCTTTGGCTGAAGCTGCGGACGAATCAGATGGCTCAAAAGAAACCCTGGGAGAGAGAAGCGAAAAAGCAAAAGCTATTTTAGAAGGAGAAAAAATCTCAAGAGGTGGTGTAACAGGAGCCGAAAATGCAGAATATGAAGTATACCTTAGGGCTGTTAAACCGTTTATTCTGGTTTTAAGAAGGCACCTTTTGATGGTGTTGCAAAAAACAGCCAGAGATAGAATGCAAACAAGCCGTTCCTTTGGCGATATTGATCCCAATGCTTTAGTAGAAATCCCTTCTGGCACGGACAGGATATTCCAACGCAATCTTAAGATAGGTAAATTTAATTATAGAATAGTTCTTTTAATCGATGGAAGTTATAGTATGAAGCGCGAATCCAATAGATACAAAAGAGCGATTGAAGGGACCGTTCTTTTGATGGAAGCATTAAAAGACATCCCGGGCATTGATTTTGAAATCGCTATTTTTAATGACCGCACACCCTATCTGCCATTTAAAAAGCTGGGTGAGAGAGTTACAAGAAAGAAGGCAGTTGAAACGGTTAAAGGTATTGAAGCTAACGTAGGTATAGATACACGTTTTGATGCTGGTTGTATTGCCAAGGCAGTTGAGAGAATGAAACACCTTAAAAGAACCGATAAAGATATGCTTATAGTAATTACAGATGGTAATCCCGATAGGCCTGAAACACAGGAAAGGCAAGAATTAGAAAAATTATTTAGCGAAGCCAAAGGAATAAAAATATTTGGTATAGGCATTGGTCCGGAGGCTAAACAAGTGGGAAAGGTTTATCCTAATGGTGTTTGGGTTGAGGATTTATCAAGGCTGTCAGTAGAATTATCTTCAATCCTGCGAAAAGAATTAAAAGCGCCTGAAGCTGCGGGGCCATGGAGCTCTTATGCATATATTGATATAATGCAGAAAAAACAAACCAGGGAAAATAACTTTGCTTTAGTCGAAAGGCAAAAAGCCATACAGAAGCTAACCGAAAAAGGGAAAGCAGTAGTCCCTGTTTTGCTAGATACAATAGAAAAGACCAACAGTCTCAGCCAGATGGAAGGCCTTGCTGAAGTATTAGGCAGAATAGAAGATATAAGGGCACTTCCTGTTTTGCAGAGGCTGCAGCAAAAGCAGCGCTCAAGCCTGATTCTTGAAAAAGCTGTTATGAGATTATTATCATCTGCTAATGCCCAGAGAAGCATTACGCCTGACACGTTGATGACTCCACAAGAAACCACGGTCACAGCGCCTGCTGTTGATATAAAAAGCAGCAGAATTAATCCTGCAAATCTTAGAAACCTTAAAAATAGAAACAGCGCAATGCAAAAAGCCGCGTAATTATATAGTCTGTTCGCATACCTCATACCCCCAGTAAAACGATCATATTAAAAAAACGTTTTTTCCTCAACATAATGTAAAATATTCTGTGCACTTTCAGTATAAAAGTTCATTGAAATCACAATAAAAAAGGCATATCCTTTGGTTATTAGCGACAATAACCGGGACGTGATGTCCCAGGGAGGATATGCCCATGAGAGACTTAGACCTCTCCCAGGATACGGTCGCAAGACAATGGCAATATGTAAAGCGAAATCTTTCAGATTTAGGTATTATTACCCAAGACTCACTAGAAGTTGATATAAGATTAATAATACAGCGCGTTATGCAAAACAGCATTAACAGAGAGTTCCAGGAGGCTATTAAAGCAGAGCTTTACCAGAGAACGCATACAAGGATAGACGTAAGATGTGGTTATTATGACAGGGTATTTACATCAACATTCGGTGCTGCAACTGTTAAAATACCCCGGGCAAGGCATGCAAAGCTAAGATACAAGCTCTTTGACACATACCAAAGACGTCATAAGGGGCTGGATTACTGCATAGCATTATCAGTGATATTAGGCTTATCAACGCGTAAGCAGTCAAAGCTCTTCTATCATGTTATGGGAGACTCTGTAAGCCATGCCACAGCTTCTAACCTGTTATACGCCTTAAAAGAAGAGCTAAGATGCTACAGGCAAAGGCCAATAGCTAATAACTACAAGTACCTTATACTTGACGGCATGTGGGTGCATATACAAGAGCTTAGCATAAGACAAAGGCCTGTTCTTTTTGCCTTAGGCGTTACCAAAGACAACAAGAAAGAGCTCTTAAGCTTTAAGCTGGCCCAAGGCGAAACAAAGGCAGAATATACGTCACTTTTAAATGATCTATACAGACGTGGCCTGGAATGCTTAGATTGCATAATAGCAGATGGCTCTGAGTCAATAACCCAGGCTGTTAATACTGTATATCCTTATGCCAAAAGGCAATACTGCTATACTCATAAATTACGCAACTTATTACAAAATATAAGGCATAAATGTAAACACAGAGCTAAAATGCTAAAACAGGCCAAGACTATATACCAGCAGCCTTCTAAACAAAGGGCAATTAACCGGTTTAACAGGTTTTTATATAACTGGCAGGATAAAGAACCGAGGGCTTGCAAGAACTTTCAAAACAACTTTATCAATATTTTGAACTATTATGACTTCCCGAAAGCGGACAGAAACTTAATAAGCACCTCAAACCACTTAGAGCGCTTTATAGAAGAGATACGAAGAAGAAATAGGATACAGGGTTACTTTAAAAACGAACACTCTTTAAACTTATGGATCTTTGGTATCATAAAGCACCTTAACATAACAATACTAGAGGATATGTCTAAAGACTTAATTCAATCTGAACTTAAATACGAAAGTGCACAATTATCTTGACACTACTTGATTTAAATAGTAGTTTACATCCGTATACGCAATATAGTATAATAAATATCCTTCAAATCCGCATTTATGAATACGTGTAAGGGAGAAGCGAATGAGCGGAATATTCGGTGTTTTTTCAGAAAATGATTGCGCTGAAATCTTATTTTACGGCACTGATTATAATTCACATCTTGGCACGGAATTTGCCGGCATGGCGGTTTTGGGCGATGATTTCAGCCGCGTAATACACAATATCAGGCAGAGCCAGTTCAAATCCAAGTTTTGTAATGATTACAGGCAGATGCGTGGCAATAAGGGTATAGGTGTTATCAGTGATTGCGATGAACAGCCTATATATCTTAGCTCTAAATTCGGGCCTTTTTGTATAGTGATAAGCGGTTATATTGAAAACGCGAAAACTTTGTCGGATGATCTTTTAAGAGAGGGTGTTTCATTCAGTGAAGTGACCAGGGGGCAGGTGAATTCAACCGAGCTTGTCGCGAAGCTGATACATCAGGGCAAGGACATTGTAGACGGCATAAAAAAGATGTTTGACAGAATACAAGGCTCGTGTTCACTTTTGATACTGCACAAAGACGGCATATACGCGGCCAGAGACCGCTATGGGTATATGCCTTTGGCTGTAGGAAGGCGCGGCAATGATTGGGCGGCGGCGAGCGAAACATTCGCGTTTGAGAATATCGGTTTTGACGTTGTAAAGTATATAGCTCCGGGAGAGATTGTTCTGTTAGATGGAAACGGGATAAGCATCAAGCGGCCTGCCGGCGGCATGAACCAGATATGCGCTTTTTTGTGGATATATACCGGGTTTCCCGCGTCAAACTATGAGGGTATCAATACGGAGATTGTAAGAGAAAGATGCGGCAGACTGCTTGCTATGCGCGACAAGGATATAAAACCGGATCTTGTGACAGGAGTGCCGGATTCAGGCCTGTCGCACGGATTAGGCTATGCCATGGAATCAGGCCTGCCCTTCCGCCGGCCGCTTGTGAAATATACTCCGGGTTACGGCAGGAGCTATACCCAGTCTTCGCAGGATACAAGAAATCACGTCGCCACAATGAAGCTTGTCGCTATTAGGGAGATCGTTGAAGGCAATAAAATAGTTTTATGTGAAGACTCCATAGTCAGAGGCACGCAGCTTAGGAATTTTGCTATCAAAAAACTATGGAACAGAGGCGCGAAGGAAATACACGCCCGCCTTGCCTGTCCGCCGTTGATGTTTCCGTGCAAATTCAACCTCTCTACGAGGTCAATAAAGGAATTAGCCGCCCGAAGGGCCATACACGCTCTTGAAGGCCGGGACATAGAGGATGTTTCGGAATATATTGACGATAAGTCAGAAAAATACAAACGGATGATTGAGTATATCGCAAAGGACCTCAATGTTACTACCCTAAGGTATCAAACTATAGAGGATATGGTAAAGGCCATAGGGCTTGACCGGGAAAAACTTTGTCTGTATTGCTGGACCGGCGAATGCCCCGCGCAGGGCGCTTGTCCGTTGAAAAAAACCCGCCGTCAGGTTGCAATGGCATAATATCCGTTTTATATAAATGCTAAGGAGGTAATATGACGAGGAAGGTTATCCTGGAGGAAAAGGACATACCAAGGCAGTGGTATAATATCGTTGCCGATCTCAAGGGGCCCATTATGCCGCCTTTAGGCCCCGACGGAAAACCGGTTACTGCCGACATGCTTGCCTCTGTATTTCCGATGAATCTGATAGAGCAGGAGGTAAGCACTAAACGCTGGATAGACATTCCGGAAGAAGTGCTTGAAATATTATACCGCTGGAGGCCTGCTCCTTTAAGAAGAGCCGTTTATCTTGAAAAGTATCTTAAGACCCCGGCCCGTATTTATTATAAAGATGAAAGTGTAAGCCCTCCGGGCAGTCATAAACCAAATACTGCGGTTGCCCAGGCATGGTATAATAAACAATTCGGCATAAAGAGGCTTACTACCGAGACAGGGGCCGGCCAATGGGGCTGCGCGCTTTCATTTGCCTGCTCATTGATCGGGCTTGAATGCCGCGTTTATATGGTGCGTATAAGCTTTGATCAAAAACCCCTGCGCAAGATAATGATGAAGGTGTGGGGAGGAGAATGTATTGCCAGCCCGAGCAAAAAAACAAAATTCGGCAGAAAAATACTAAGGCAAATGCCTGATACTCCCGGCAGTCTCGGAATAGCTATAAGTGAAGCGGTAGAGGACGCGGTATCTGATAAAAGCGGCAAGACCCGTTATGCCTTGGGCAGTGTTTTAAACCATGTCATGCTGCATCAGACTATTATAGGTTTAGAAGCCAAGAAACAACTCCAGGTTATCGGAGAAAGACTGCCTGATGTGATAATCGGCTGTGCCGGAGGCGGAAGTAATTTTGCCGGCCTGGCTTTTCCTTTTATATATGATAAGATAAACGGAGCCAATATTGATATAATACCGACCGAACCCACCGCCTGCCCAACGCTTACAAAAGGCCCTTATACTTATGATTACGGCGATATGGCCGGGCAGACCCCTCTGCTTGCCATGTATACATTAGGGCATAATTTTGTTCCGCCGCCAATACATGCCGGAGGACTTCGTTATCACGGGATGTCTCCTTTGGTAAGCCACGTTGCTAAACAGGGCCTTATAAGGCCAAAGGCCTATGACCAGGTTAAATGTTATGAATCGGCATTTATATGGGCCAAGACCGAAGGCATGATATGCGCTCCTGAAACCAGCCATGCTATAGCATGCGCTATTGATGAGGCGAAAAAGGCAAGCCAGGAGGCAAAGGAAAAGGTTATTCTGATGAACTATAGCGGCCACGGGCTTATGGACCTGGCAGGTTATGATAAGTTTATGCAGGGGCATCTTAAGGAATACCATTTGCCTGAAAGAGACCTCAAGGCCTCGCTCAAATCATTAGAGGGCCTGCCCAGGATTTAGTTCGCGCGCTTTACCGGTATGCGCGTTGCGATTCAGGAAATCAACCGGCTGCATGTTTTTTTGCGAAGTGTTTTTTATTGTAATTTGGGAATAAATATCCCGCAACCGTGTCTAATCAATGAAATTTATAATATCGTTAATTATCTGGGTTGTCAGCACCGCGCTAACTATAGCGCTGTTTTTTGTAAGCCTGTTCCTTGCCTTTGTCCTTTTTCCTTTTGACAGGCAGAAAAGGATTGTCCACAGGCAGTGTTTCTGGTGGGCCGACGCCATTATAGGGTTTAACCCATTCTGGGATGTAAAGGTATATGGGCTTGAAAATATTGATCCGAGCCAGACATATGTTATAACAGCTAATCACCAAAGCCTGGCGGACATAGTGGTTATATATAAAACGAGACTTCAATTTAAATGGGTGGCAAAAGAAAGCCTTTTCAAACTGCCCTTTATAGGCTGGTGCTTGTCCCTGGGAAGGCACATAAAGCTATCGCGGGGTAAATTCGGAAGTATCAAAAAAATATACAAGGAGGCCGCTTCCTGGCTTAGGCATGATATGTCCGTGCTTTTTTTCCCCGAAGGGACAAGGAGCCGCACTGATAATATGAATGAATTCCAGAACGGCGCTTTTAAGCTTGCCATAAAGGAACAGAAGCCTGTATTGCCTATTCTTATACAAGGAACGAGAGAGGCTATTCCAAGAGGGGATTGGGTGTTTAAAGCAAAGGTTAAAGGGACGGTAAGAGTATTGCCTCCTGTTGACACAAAATGTTTTGCCCCCGGCGATTTCGGACTTTTGCGTGATCTTGTCTTTAACAAACTAAAATCAACCTGACCCCGCCGGGTTTAGGATGTTCCCCGGAGTTTTATATTAGAATCTGCTCTACTTTAGAAAGGCCGTATATGCGGATTAAAAAAACGTTAAGCTTACTGGCCCTTGCCTTGTTATGCCCTATTTACTGCTCTTACGCGCAGGATAAGCTTACATGGAATGAATGCGCGCGTATAGCCGTATTTAATAATCCTGAACTGGTATCAGCTTATGAGCAGATAAAACAGGCTGTCTCCGACAAGGATATCAGCGCCAGCTCAATGATGCCGCAGATAGATAGCGATGCCTCGGTCAAACGGCATAAAACCGAAGGCAGGCCCGCCTCGGATACTTATTCTTACGGTATATCGGCGAGCCAGCTTGTATTTGACGGTTTTAAGACAGCCAGCGAATTAAGCGGCGCCTTAAAGGACTTGCAGGCCGCGCGGTATAATTACGCGGTGGTTTCTTCCGACGTCAGATTAAACCTTAGAAGTTGTTTCGTAGGCCTCATAAGGGCGCAGGAACTTATATCTATTACAAAAGACATCGCGCAAAGGCGGAAACAAAATTTTGAGCTTGTAAAACTGCGCTATGAAGGCGGCAGAGAGCACAAGGGAGCGCTTTTAACGGCCGAGGCGGATATGGCGCAGGCGGATTTTGAACAATCCCAGGCGGAAAGAAGCGTCATCCTTGTCCAAAGGGAGTTGGCAAAGGAGCTCGGGGCCGAGGGCAATATCTGTATTGAGGCAGTAGGCCAGCTTTGCCTGGACCGGGATTACGCGGCAAAGCCTGATATAGATATCCTTGCAGAAGACACGCCTTTTATCAAAGAACTGATATCAAGAAAAGAAGCGGCAAGGTATAATCTCAATTCAAAAGAATCTGATTTTTTCCCGAAAGTCTACGTTAATGGCGCGTTAAGTAGGACAGGCGATAAATGGCTGCCCAAAAAAGATGAATGGTCCGCGGGAGCATCCGTATCTCTGCCGTTATTTGAAGGCGGCCAACGCCTGGCAGAGGTATCAAAGGCAAGGTCCAGGCTCGAACAGGCCGGAGCTGATGAGAGGAGCGGACGCTACGGCGTATTGGTCACTCTGGAGAGAAGTTGGAAAGACCTGCAGGATGCCATATCCAATGTTTCTGTCCAGGAGAAATTTCTTCAAGCCGCTGAAGAACGCGCTAAGATAACCAGGTCGCAATACTCCACCGGCTTGGCATCGTTCAATGACTGGATTATCATAGAGGATAACCTTGTAAAGGCCCAAAAAACCTATTTGAATACCCGCGCGGATATGCTTATCGCCGAGGCTTACTGGATACAGGCCACAGGAGGCATGCTTGAATATGACAAAAAATAAAATGGTTTTTGCGGTTTTTTTTATGGTATTAATCGTTTCTCTCGCGCTATGGGTGAAATCGCAGACAGCCGGCCCGAAAAACAGGCCTACCCAATCCGTCATTGTAATGCCATCAACAGGCGAGATAACGCGCAGTGTTATTACAACAGGCGCGATAGAACCCCAGAACCGTCTTGAAATAAAGCCTTCCATAAGCGGCAGGGTGGATGAGATATTGGTAAAAGAAGGCGACAAGGTAAAGACAGGCCAGGTATTGGTATGGATGAGCTCAACCGAAAGGGCCGCGCTTATTGACGCCGCGAGATCACAGGGCGGCGAGGTATTAAAATATTGGGAGGATGTCTATAAAAAGACGCCTATTATTTCGCCCATTGACGGAGAAGTCATTGTGCGCTCTGTTGAGCCGGGCCAGACCGTGGTTACATCCGACCCGATGCTGGTTTTGTCAGACAGGTTGATTGTCAGCGCGCAGTTTGATGAAACTGATATTGCCAAAGTCAAGGCAGGCCAGAAGGCTGTCGTAACCCTTGACGCCTATCCGGATGTAAAGTTAAACGGCATCGTAAGCCACATAGCTTATGAGTCGGAGATAGTAAATAATGTCACGATATATGATGTGGATATTGTCCCTGATAATATACCCGATTTCTTAAGGTCCGGTATGAGTGTTACTGCCGAGGTCATTGAGGAGTCAAGGCAGTCTGCCCTCACAGTGCCTTATAACGCGATCCGTTATGATAATAAGAGGCAGTATGTCGTGGTCCGTGATGCCGCCACAGGCAAACTGCAGGAGAGAGATGTGGAAATAGGCTTGTATAATGACAAAACGGCAGAGATCCTGTCGGGGCTTGGCGCGGCGGATAATGTCGTATTGGAGAACAATTCGTATATGCCGCAAAGAAAAGTTACGGCAGGCAGTCCGTTTATGCCGTCAGGCAAAAAAAATGATAAAAATAAATAACCTATGCAAGACATACGGCGCGGGAAATGCCTCTGTTAAGGCCCTGGACGGCGTTTCTCTATCCATAGCCCGCGGCGAATTCGTGGCAATAATGGGCGCTTCAGGTTCCGGCAAGTCAACTCTTATGCATATACTCGGTCTTTTAGACCGGCCCGCAAAGGGTTCCTACACTATTTTTGACACAGAGGTGTCGCGGCTTTCCGATGATAAATTGGCGCATTTAAGAAATAAGCTCATAGGTTTTGTGTTTCAGCAATTTCACCTGCTTAGGAATACTACCGCCATAGAAAACGTGGAATTACCTCTAATCTATTCAGGCAAAAAAAGCCTGATAGAACTTGCCGGCAAAAGGCTTGATATGGTGGGGCTGTCCAGGCGGCATAGGCATATGCCGAGTGAATTGTCCGGCGGCGAACAGCAGAGGGTGGCGATTGCCAGGGCGCTGGTAAATGACCCGATGATAATACTCGCCGATGAGCCTACAGGCAACCTTGACACAAAAAGTGAAGAAGAAATAATGAAGATACTCCTCTCTTTAAACGAACAGGGCAAGACCGTGGTTATGGTCACCCACGAACAAGAGGTTGCCGCGCATGCCAAAAGAATAATCGTTATGAGAGACGGAAAGGTTGTATCCGATGAGCAAAAAATTCCTGCGCAAAAAGTGCCGGAAGAGGCGGTTTCCATAAAAAACGTAGCATCAGAGATATGCAATTATTTCGGTGAAATTGAACTTAGGGAACATATCAGGCAGTCGTTCAGGGCCATGGCGGCGAACAAGATACGGTCATTGCTTTCAATGCTTGGTATCCTTTTTGGCGTTGCCGCGGTCATAGCAATGCTGGCATTGGGCCGCGGAGCCCAGATGTCAATAGAAGACAGGATAAAATCATTGGGTTCAAATCTGCTGTCCGTGCAAGGAGGTTCCGGCAGGGTCAGAGGCGCGGCTTCCGGAGCAGGCTCTGTGACGCGGTTCTTACCGGCAGACGTTGATGCTATCGCGAACCTTAAACCTGTGGTTAATAAGGTCAGCGGTTATGTAAGCGGCAGCGGCCAGATAGTGTATAAGAATGAAAATTGGAGCACGCGTATTGAGGGTGTAGGCTATGATTACGCCTCTATGAGGGCTACCGCGCCTGATGTCGGCAGATGGTTTACGCAAGATGAGATTAACAGGCGGGAAAAGGTAGCCATATTGGGGCTTACTGTAGCGGAAAAACTTTTTATCTCCGGCAACCCGATCGGAGAAACTGTTAAGATCAACAGGATTAATTTCAAAGTAATAGGCCTTGCTCCTCAAAAAGGCAGTACCGGGTGGAGAGATCAGGATGATATTATATATATACCGGTAACAACAGCCATGAAAAGGGTGCTCGGCAAGGATTATCTGGATGGCATATATGTTGAAATAGCTGATGCCGACTCAATAGATCGCGGCCAGGCCAGCATAGAAAAGCTTATCATAAAAAGGCACCGTATATACAAAAATCCCGATGATTTTTTTCACATACGCAATATGAGTGAAATGCAGGAGATGCTGACAAGCACTACCAAGACTATGAGCCTTCTTTTGGGCTGTATCGCGGCAATATCCCTTTTTGTAGGGGGTATCGGCATAATGAATATTATGCTTGTATCCGTAACAGAGCGCACCAGGGAGATAGGCCTTCGCAAAGCAATCGGCGCGCGCGCCAAAGACATCATGATGCAGTTTTTAATAGAATCGGTCGTTATGACATTAAGCGGCGGGTTTCTGGGTATTGTCTTAGGTATAATATCAGCCGTTTTATTATCTATTTTTGCCGGTTGGGCCACGCGCGTCAGCGTTGTTAATATAATACTTGCCGCGGGTTTTTCAATAATGGTGGGCATATTCTTCGGCCTGTGGCCGGCAAAGAAGGCATCAAGGCTTAATCCTATTGAAGCCTTGAGGTATGAATAAAAATTTAAGGTAATATCCTCCGCCTGCTTTCATTTTTATGTTTCAGGCCCTTTCCCTTGACTTGAACATCCCCGTATAATACAATAAAATAAAGACGCGCTGACATAGCAAGCGCGTAATTGTTTTTTTGTAAAAATCCCATTTAGCGCGTTATATTATGATGGAACGTGTATGAAAAACAATATACTTAATTGTTTTATTGCCGCCAGTCTTTGTCTGGCCCTATGCCGTCCTATAGCGTTATGGGCAGACGGGCTTCCGGCAGGAGGGGTGTTTAAGGTTTCTTATCAGTGCCGGGACACTAAGGGGAATCCACGCTGGAGCGCTGTTACAGATATTTTGTTTTCCCCTGAATCTGAAAAAGGCGTAAACAAGATTATAGAGTCAGGTTCTGGCATATACAGCGGATTCAAAGATAAGATAAGCTGGATATCAGAGCTCCGGTATATTGATACAGGTTCAAGCGTAAAACCTTTAAACAGTTTTACGAAAATATTTGACCTATCCGGCAGGCTGATATCAACCGAAGAGCAGGTTTTTGATTTTAATAAAAATAAGGCGTTTTTTACACGTTGCGATACTGTAACAGGCAAGACCTCGCGTCAGGAATTTAATTTTAACGGAGACGTTGTCAACAGGCTTATATTGGCCCTCTATGTCCAGCAATTTCTTAAAACAGGCCAAGAGAGCGCGAAAGTTGAGATGCTAAGCAGTGAGCCGAGGCTTATCAAATGCGGTTTATATATCATAGGCAAAGAGGAGATTGAGACAGGAGGGGCCAGGACTATGGCGTATAAACTATGCCTTGACCCCCAGCTCGGCCTTTTTAACTTCGTAAAAGTCTTGATACCTAAAGCGTATGTATGGCATTCGGCAGAACCTGATTTTGAATGGCTTAGATACAGAGGGCTTGAGATAAATCTTGATTCGCCTATAGTGGAAATAGAAAAAGAGAGGAATCAAAAATGAAAGATCGCGCGGTCCCTGAAAGGCTTAAATTTTCTTATGAGTCAGGACTCGGCAAGCTGTTCTACTCCAGGATAAATCTGTTCTGCTATATTGTGATATCCGCTTTTACCATTGAGATAGCGGCAGGATTTACATTTTTCAGGCACATATTAAGCCCCAAAGACGTTCCCGGCATTATCATAGGACTCGCGGTTTCCGTAGTCATTTTGCTTACCTCCCGAAAAGGCCGCGGCCTGCTGTTTTACAAAATACGCGCCGGTATCTTCAGCGCTCTTTTGATTCTTATTGCCGCTTTATCAGCCCACGCCCATCCGGATCTTATTGTGCATATGGGGATAACTTTGATATTGCTGGCTTTTTTTGTCAGTATATTGTTATTGCCATGGTCCGCGCGGGAAACAATGGCCATCGGTTTTTTCGCGCTGGTAAATTTTATTTTTGTTTATTTTAACGCCGGGACATTCATCAACGTGGAAATACTATCAATAAATACCGTTATCCTGATTGTCGCGACGGTAATCGGTGTTGTTGTAAAACGGACCGAATGCCTGCTTCGCGAAAATATTTTTTTATCAAAAACGGAAATTGAAGAAAAAAACGCTGTTATGATGAAGGAGCTTGATATAGCCAGAAAGATACAGAGAAGCATTATACCCCAGTCCATAGAACATCCGCTGGCAGACATAGCTGTGACGTATCAGCCTATGTTCTATATGGGAGGCGATTATGCTAAATTCAGCTTCATTGACAAAGACAAACTGATGTTTATTGTCTCCGATATTACCGGCCATGGTGTTTCATCGGCCCTTTTGGTGAACAGGATACACACGGAAATAGAAAGGCTTTTAAGCCTGCGCGTCAGCCCCGGGGGACTGCTCAAGGCCCTGGGGGATTTTATTGACCGGGATTTTGGCAAGATAGGTTTTTATCTTACCGCTTTCTGCGGAATGCTTGATTTTTCCGAAAATAAGCTGGTATATTCAAACCACGGGCATCCGCCGCAAATACTCCTGCAGTCTAAAGACAACAGCATAGTCCTTATGGATTCCCAGACTTTTTTGATGGGCATAGGACTGGCGGATAATAACGTGTATGACGCGAGCATAAGTTTTAAAAAAGGAGACAGGCTGATACTGTTTACCGATGGCATAATTGAGGCCAAAGACCCATCCGGGTCTTTATTCGGTTATGATAATCTCAAGGATTTCGCGAAAGAGAATATGACGCTCCATGTCGGCGAATTCAACAAAAAGCTTCTTGAGCGCGTGAATGTGTTCCAAAGAGACAATCAGACGGACGACATATTCCTGCTCTCTGTCCAGGTCAAGTAAAACATGTTCACGCGTAGTTATCATTCTTAATACCCGTTAATGCAAGAGGTACAGGTATGTTAAATGGGTTTTTCCCCGTTCAGGATCCGGTGTTGGTTTTTGCCATACTCATGCTGATTGCTCTTATAGCGCCGATTGTGTCGTCAAGATTGGGGCTTCCTGGTATCGTAGGCCTTATTGTATCCGGGATATTATTAGGGCCTCATGGCCTGCGCGTCCTTGAACGAGGCGTTGAAATACAACTTTTAGGAGCTGTAGGCCTTCTTTATATAATGTTCCTTGCCGGCCTTGAGCTGGACAAAGCGCAGTTTATGCGCCATCGCCGGGACAGCCTTGTTTTTGGTGTATTTACCTTTACAATACCTCTTATATTAGGAGTTCTGTCAGCTAAATATCTGCTTGGTTTTAACTGGCAGGCATCTATACTGCTGGCAAGCATGTTTTCTTCCCACACACTGTTGACATATCCGATAGCAAGCCGTCTCGGGCTTTCCCGCCAGCGTTCTGTTACTACCACCGTTGGCGGCACTATCATAACCGATACCGCCGCCATGCTTGTATTGGCCGCTATTGCCGCCATACACAAAGGTGAGGCCGGATTTTTTTTCTGGCCCAGGTTATTCATGTATGTCGGAATTTACACCGCGGCAATGTTTATCGTTCTACCGCTTCTAAGCAAGTGGTTTTTCCGCAGAGTTGCCACGGACGGCATCATTGCTTTCACCGGGGTTTTGGCCGCAACTTATTTCTGTTCTTATATGGCGTATGCCGCCGGACTTGAGCCGATAATCGGGGCATTTTTCGCCGGTATTATCCTTAACAGTTTTATCCCTGAAAAAAGCGCCTTGATGAGCCGTATACAATTTGTCGGACATTCAATGTTTATCCCGTTTTTTCTGATATTTGTAGGCATGCTGGTTGACCTTGGCCTGCTGTTTACAGCAGACAGGGCGCTGACCATAGCCGTGGTGATGGTTTTCGCAGGCATCATCTCCAAATGGGCCGCGTCTTATGCCGCGCGGAAATTATTAAAGTATTCGCCGGAAGAAGGAATGCTTATTTACGGCCTAAGCGTTAATCAGGCCGCGGCAACGCTTGCCGCTGTTTTAGTCGGTTATAATATCGGTGTCTTTTCAGAATCTGTGCTGGCGGGCGCTATCATAATGATATTAGCGACATGTATGACGGGTTCACTTATAACCGATCGTTTCGCGCGGAAAGTAGCGCTAAAACAGGATGATGAGCCGCTTATGGCATCCAATGTGCCTCACAGGATACTTATACCCCTTGCCAATCCGGACACTGCCAAGGAGTTGATGGATCTGGCTATGCTGTTAAGGCGCCGCAATTCTTATGAGCCTTTGTATCCTTTGACGGTTGTTCAATCCGGCAATGATGCGGATGAGCGTATTGCGCAGGCCGAGAAACTGCTTGGCCACGCGGTGATCCAGGCGATTGAGGCGGATGTGCCTGTTGTGCCAATGACCAGGGCGGCCATTGATACGGTTGTTGGTATATGCCAGGCGGCCGTTGACCTTAGAATATCATTAATAGTCATAGGATGGAAGGGTAGCTCCTCTTCCGGCGCCTGGGTATTCGGCCGTATTCTGGACGCGATTTTAGACAATACCGGCCAGATGCTATTTGTCAGCAGGTGCCTGATCCCGGTAAATACCATGAAACGTGTCGCGCTGGCCATTCCGCCAATGGTAGATTATCAGCCGGGTTTTACGGCTGTTATCCGTGCTGTCGGAATACTTGCCCGCCAATTGGACGCGTCGCTTTTAATCGTTACTTTACCGTCTGTATTAAAGAGATCCGGCGAAACAATAACTCGTAATTTAGCAACCGTCAAAAAGTCGTATGCCGCGCTGGAAAGATGGGACGGACTTTTGCCTTGGGCGCGTAAAAACCTGACCGAAGACGACCTTTTTGTTATGGTCAACGCGCGCAAGGGCAGACTCGCGTGGCAGCCTGCTTTGAATAGACTGCCGCAATTAATCAGCCGGCAGATGAGCGGTATTAATTATATTGTAGTTTATCCGCCCGAGACAGCCTGGGATGAAGATTTTAAGACGCAGGAGCAGGCCTTATCAAGCTGTTTTTTGTATTTTCCATTGGAGCATATCAGGCTGGATCTGGGAGGGTATGATATATATGAGGCCATAACAAGGCTTTTATCGCCCGCGTTTCGGGAAAAAGAAGAGCAGTTTAAAAGTGTTGTCGGCAAATTGCAAAGCGCGGCAAAGTCGGAGCCTATTGAGCTTAACCCGGGTATGGCGCTTTTGCACGCGCGCATAGCGGGCATAAAAAGGCCCACAGCTTTTCTTGGCGTAAATAAAACCGGTTGGCATCTTACGCGCGTAAACTCGGATATAAAGGTATTGTTTATACTACTTAGCGAAGAAGACGCGCCGGCCGAAATACACCTTCAGGCCCTGGCTGATCTGGTCAGGCCTTTTTGTCATTCTGATTCCACGGATAGGGTTATACGGGCGGCGTCCCCGGACGATATTATTAAAGAATTTTCCATTGACGGAAATGAATAGCGCCGGTTATCTTCTTCCCGGCAATATCTTTGGCAAAATGACTTTATGAAAACTATTAATGAAAACGCCCGGTAAAAGTCTTGACCTTACGGCTTGCGGGGAAGTATAATCTATATAAAAATAGAAAATTATTATAAAATCCGTATTGTATCTGGCAATATTTTTACGATTTAACAGGGGAAGGACAATGGCGAAAAAAATAATTGAATTACTGCTTATTGTGGTGTTATGCGCGCTTTTTATCTATATCGGCGTTATAAAATTAGCTTCATTTTATCATAATAAAGGAGTTGAAGCCTATAAATCGGGAGAATATAAGTTGGCGGCAGATTTTTTCAGGCAATCATTGCGTATAATTCCGAATAGGGACACTTATGATTATCTGGCCTATGTGTATGAGAAGCTGGACAACCCTGGTGACGCGGTCAAAATATACCAACGATTAATAGCGAATGATCCGCTTCGCGCTGATAATTACATAGCCCTGGCAAATGTCCTTATGTCAAGCGGAAGGTTTGCCCAGGCCCTTGATACAGCCAAACAGGCGCGCGCCCGCATACCGGAATCCCAAGACATAGAAAACATATACGACAGGGCGCGTTTAAACTGCACCAATGAACACATTAATCAGGGCGTAATAGCCTATGCGGCGGGAGAAAAGAAAGACGCGTATAACCTGCTGAACAAGGCTTTGGAGCTTGACCCTGAATCTGTTTACGCGCATTATATCCTCGGGTATTTTTACTATATTGATAATGATTTAAAACGCGCCGAACTCAAGATGAGCGATGTCATGCGCTTAGAACCCGTATACTGGCAGGCGCATAAATTACTCGGTGATATATTTTACAAAGAAGGTAAATACGATTTGGCAATACAGGCTTATAGAAAGATACTGAACTCTAATTACAACGACTGTGTGGCGTACAACGATATAGCCATAGCCTTGATGCAGATAGAGCGCTATGACCAGGCTGTTATGTATCTGAAAGAGGCTTTAAGGCTTAACCCTGACAACCTTGATATAATGTATAACCTGGCAAGCATGTATAGAGACGCGGGAATGTATGACGAGGCTATTATGGAATACAAAAGCCTGGCAAAGCGCGATGACGCTTATCCTAATATGTATAACAGCCTTGCCGAGATATATAACACACAGGGCGAAAAGGGCCTGGCCATAGAAGCTTATTACAAGGAAATTGAAAATTCTAACCGCAGGCTTTCAGACAACCCTGATTCTATAGTTGAGCAAAATATCCTGGCCAAGGCATATAACGGAGCGGGTGAATGTGAAAAAGCGCGCGAAATCATAATGGGCGTAATCCATTCCTCGCCTTCTTATAGGGACGCGTATATTACCCTTGCCTCTATAGAGGAAAGGGAAGGTAATTTTGATGAGGCCATACAGTTCCTCTATACCGCTAAGTCATTTTCAAAACATTCGGGGTTTATTGACAAATACATTTCTGACCTGAAAAAGAGGTCTCATTTGGTAATGGAATCAGAAAAAGCGCAGGTAGGTTCTTTTGTTCCGACGCACTTGATAGTATTTAAAAGCGGTAAATTTATAGAAGGTATTTTACGCGGACAAACAGATGATGAGATAAGCATGTATGTTCAGACAGGGGAAACGCAGTTTAAGGTGGTTGTCAAAAAGAGCGATATTGAACGTATCGTTGAGCACGGTTCAAAGGGCCCCAGATAGGCTTTCTGCCCGCGAGTGTTAAATTTCAAGGAAAGTTTTTTATGAAGAAAAACAGCTGTCAAAAAAACCATAAGGCCGGAACAAGGGATTGGTTTGACAACTGGTCTAACGAATACGACCGCACACTCGGTAGTATCGGTTTTCACCGTGAATTATTAGACCTTGTGGTAAAATACGCCAAAGCTAAAAGCGGCGACAGGGTGCTTGATATAGGCTGCGGCACAGGCTTGCTAAGCTTACGTTTTATAAAAAAAGGCTGCTATGTCTATGGCATAGATAATTCAGGTAAAATGCTTGATATCTTCCGCGATAAGCTCAAGCGCCTTGGCGTTCGGCACAGCGCTGACTGCAGGCTCATGGACGCCTCCGCCGCGCGCCTGCCGCGCGCCGGTTTTGATATCGCGGTGTCATCCGTCACATTGCACCACTTAAAGGAGAAATCCGGCCTGGTAAAAAAAGTTTATAATGCCTTAAAGCCAAACGGCAGTTTTATCATAGGAGAGGTTGATATGGACACAACGGGCCGGCATACCGATGTTTCCAGGTTGAGGCGCATCCTTAATGTCTTAGAGCAGGAATGGATATTGGCATTAAGAGACGCCGGCATTGAAGCATTTTCCAAGATGTATGATAACGGTAAGAAGCATATATTGAATCAGGGTGAGTATTGTATCAGCCTCAAGCAATGGGAAATGTTATGCCGCGACGCGGGGTTTGGGCAGGTCGGGATAAAATTATCCCCGAATTGCGGCGTGTTTGGTATCGTGATAGCGAAAAAAACAACCTGATTGGCAGAGAGTTATTATATCCGCCCGCGGGATTAAATACGGTTGAGGTTTTTATACGGAGGGTAAATAAGGAATGCCTAAGATATTGATAACGGTTTTTATGCTTGCCTGCAGTAATATATTTATGACATTTGCCTGGTATGGGCATCTTAAAAATTTCCAGTCCCGGCCGTGGGTTGTCGCCGCTTTGATAAGCTGGGCGATAGCGTTGTTTGAATATTTGATACAAGTTCCTGCCAACCGCATAGGATATCAGGTGATGAACCTGGGCCAGTTAAAGATATTGCAGGAGACGATTACGTTGTCTGTGTTCATACCGTTTTCCATATTATACATGAAACAGGGCATAAGGCAGGAATATGTATGGGCATCAATCTTTATCCTTGCCGCCGTATTTTGCGTGTTCAAAGGCGCTTTGGCTAAATAAGCCGAATAAGCCCCGGCGGGCCGGGGCGCGCATGGAATAGAAGGCTTAAAAATAATGCTTAAATTGTTTGTGGTAGGGCTCGGAGGCGCCTTAGGGGCGATATCGCGTTATGTAGTAAGCGGACTTGATTACAGGTTTTCAAACGGGGTATTGCCTATAGGCACTTTCATCGTTAATGTTACGGGTTCGTTATTAATCGGTTTTTTGTGGGGTATTGTTGAACATTTTACCGTAACGTCAAATACCAGGCTTTTTGTTTTTATCGGTATACTTGGCGGATACACCACTTTTTCCACCTTTAGCCTTGAGACCTTTAATCTTATTCGCGACGGAGAATACCGTATTGCCGCGGTGAATATAGTTCTTTCGGTGTCATTTTGTATTGCCGCGGTATTTTTAGGGTATACCGCTTCCAGGGCGGCCATTGGCTTGTGTAAAAAAGGAGTTTAATAAAATGAAATTACCGGAAGACGGCATGTTGTTAAGGATTTTTGTAGCAGAATCAGACTGCTATAAAGGTAAGACCCTGTACGAACATATTCTTATTGCCGCGAGGCAGTTAAATCTGGCTGGGGCCACAGTGTTGAGAGGGGTAATGGGGTTTGGCGCCAGCAGTCGCATGCATTCGGCAAAAATTTTGCAATTATCACAGGATTTGCCTGTAGTCATTGAGATAGTGGACACACAGGAAAATCTAAACAAAATATTGCCTCTTCTTGATGAAATTGTAGGTGAAGGCCTCATAACGATTGAAAAGGTCAGGGTCATAAAATACAGGCATAGGCCAAGCGGAACTTAAGCCCCGTAAGGTTTAAGGCCCCGGCCTCTGTTGTTAAAAAACGAAAGTTTTGTATGATGCCGTTGACAATATTGGTGAAAGAACATAAAGCAATATTGCGCATGATAAAGATTATGGGCAAAATTGTCAAGGCCATGAGAGAAAGCCGCTCCGCTGACCCGAAGCTTATAGCGGCTGTGCTGGATTTTATCAGGACATACGTGGACAGATGCCATCATGGCAAGGAAGAAGGCATATTATTTAAGGCCCTCGCGGGCAAAAGGCTTTACCCCGGGCATAAAAAGATCATGTTTGATCTTATAAGAAAACACAAGATGGGCAGGGCCAACGTGAGAAGGCTTGACGCGGCGCAGAGAAAATATTTTAACGGTAAAAAAGACGCTTTAAAAGACATAATAACAAACATGGAAACACTGGCCAGGTTTTATCCTTTGCATATAATGAAAGAGGACAAGGTGTTTTTCCCGATCTCAATGGGATATCTTTCCGGCAAGGAGCAAAGGGCCATGCCGGGATCCATGCTTAAATTTGACGCGGACATGATACACGATAAATACGCCGGGGTGGTCTTGTCAGCGGCCAAAAGTATCAGTGAGGTTTATTCATGCGCGCGTTGACTCTTTGCGATATGGTTGGTTATCAGCAAGGCGCTGTTGTCAGCAAGGAAATTATCAAAAGCGATTCAGCAACTATAACGCTTTTTGCCTTTGACAAAGGCCAAAGCCTAAGCGAGCATACCGCGCCGTTTGAGGTTATGGTAAACGTCATTGACGGAACTGCCGAAATCACTGTCTCCGGGCATAGTTGCATAGTCAACCGAGGCCAGATGATAATAATACCGTGTGATTGCCCGCACTCGCTTAAGGCAAAAGAACCCTTTAAGATGCTTTTGATAATGGCAAGGTCACGCGCGGGCAAATAATAATACTGAAAGGTCTATGGCGATGGATCCGTCAGCTATAGTTTTGATAGTCTTTCTATCCGTGTATGCCTGCTTTGTGTTTTTGCCCGAACGCAGGACAGCGGCAGTATTGGCAGGGGCTTTTATCGTTATCGCGACCCGGTCAATAAGCCTGCACCAGGCCTTTTTCGCCGTCAATTGGAACGTCATGGGAATATTCGCAGGCACCCTTGTCCTGGCGGATATTTTTATGGCAAGCCGTGTGCCGGCATATCTGGCGGAAATTATCGTTGATAAAGCGCGTAATACCTGCTGGGCTATCCTTTTTATCTGCCTGATGACAGGCCTGATATCGGCCTTTGTGGAAAATGTCGCCACTGTGCTGATAGTGGCCCCGGTGGCACTGGCACTGTCCAAAAAATTAAATATCAATCCTGCCAATATGATGATAAGCATAGCCATATCCAGCAATCTCCAGGGCGCGGCAACCCTCATAGGAGACCCTCCCAGCATGCTTTTGGCCGGATTTTGTAATATGGATTTTACCGATTTCTTTTTTTATAAGGGCAGGCCGGGTATTTTTTTCGCGGTGGAAATAGCAGCCCTTGTGTCCATGTTCGTCCTGTATCTTTTTTTTAGAAAATACAGGTCCAAGCAGGCGCTCATACCCGTGGAGAAAGTCAAGTCGTGGATACCTTCGGTGTTTTTGCTGTCCCTGATAGCCCTGCTTGCTGTTTCATCGTTTTTTGACACGGGATTTTCATACTTAGCCGGCATTATTTGCGCGGTATTTGGTGTTATAGCCGCGCTTTGGAAACGATTTGCGGATAGGTCGTCTATACTTGAGGGCTTAAGAAAGCTTGACTGGGATACCGCTTTATTCCTGATAGGAGTTTTTATCCTTGTAGGCGCCTTTACAGCCACAGGCTGGATTGATGTGATAGCGGGATTTTTATCGGAAACCGTCGCGGACAATATATTCGCGGGATATACTGCCATTGTTTTTTTGTCCGTGTTTGTATCGGCGTTTGTTGATAATGTGCCTTTTTTAGCGGCAATGCTTCCGGTTGCCGTGTCTATGTCAGCTAAGCTTAATATGGAACCTACTATATTTCTTTTCGGACTTTTGGTAGGGGCCAGCATAGGAGGAAATATTACCCCCATAGGGGCCTCGGCAAATATTGTTGCCTGTTCCTTGCTCAAAAAGGAAGGGCACAACGTGGGGTTTTTAAAATTTGCCCGTATAGGCCTGCCTTTTACCATGGCCGCTGTTTTGGCGGCGTATCTGTTTATCTGGTTTGTGTGGAGATAGATTTTTCTATAGGTAAATTCGCTCTCCGCGCATTTTCTTCATTAGCACAAAAGGTTGCCGGAAGTTTGTTTAAAAAAAACACTTGACAAACAAACACCAATTTGTTAGTATTGCCTAACAAACAAAGGTTTGTCTAAAACGGGTGGTAACATGAAAGAGATAAAACGGCCCTTAAGTTCCGCCATGGAAGATTATCTTGAGGCGATAGCGTCACTGCAGAGGCAGAGGTCTGTGTGCAGGGTGAGGGACATAAGCGGTCTTTTGAACGTCAAAAGCCCCAGTGTTAACGCGGCGCTGAAGACTCTTTCGCGGCGCGGGCTTTTAATCCACGAAAAATACGGCTATGTAAACCTTACCTCAAAAGGAGAGGAAATAGCCGCCTCTATCCAGGGTAAACATGATATACTTCTTAAATTTCTTACAGAAATACTCGGTATTAAACCGGATGAGGCTATGCAGGAGGCGTGCAGTATGGAGCACTCTATAAGCCCCAAGACCTTTGAGAGGCTTACGAAATTTATTGCTTTTGCCGGTTCCAGCCTGAATGGCAAAAGTCCCCAGTGGCTTAAGGGCTTTAGATATTATATAAAAACAGGCAGAAAGCCGTTGTGTCCTATGAGAGCCGGGTCAAAGGGGTGATTTTTTTTGAGTTTAAAGTTAGACATAACTAACAAATATTTATCAAGCTAACATAAGGGGGTTGGAATGGAAAAACTTTTGAACCAATTAAAACCGGAAGCGGAAGGCAGGGTCGTAGAGATATTCAGCCAAGGCCCTTTACGCCAGAAGCTTTTAGGCATGGGCATAGTAAAAGGAACAAGCGTAGAAGTTACAGATATCGCTCCTTTGGGTGACCCTATAGGCATAAGGGTAAAGGGATATCGTCTAAGTTTAAGAAAAGAGGAGGCTTCTCAAATTCTTGTAAAGGTAAACGAACAATGATCAGGCTTACCGGCGCCAGAGCGGATGTTGATTTGGTATTTGCCTGTTTTGAAGGCGGGCAATGCGCCGCGGGGCGTCTTACGGACATGGGTTTGGTGCCCGGTGAAAAATTAAGGCTGCTGCATGAACCGGGCCGCGGGCCTGTGGCAGTAGTCATAAAGGGGGCCAAAGTCGCCCTCGGGCATAGTTTGGCGGATAAAATATTTGTTGAGGAGGAATGATTGATGAAAGATATAATTACAATAGCCCTTGCCGGCAATCCCAATTCCGGCAAGTCAACAGTCTTTAATTGCCTGACAGGGGCGCGCCAGCATGTTGGCAATTATCCTGGAGTCACTGTTGAAAAGAAAGAGGGTAGGCTTTCTTTTCAAGGTTATGAGATACGCGTTGTTGACCTTCCGGGAATATACAGCTTGTCCGCCAATTCCGAAGATGAGATAGCGGCAAAAGATTTTCTCATGGGGCAGGGCCCTGATATGATAGTTGATATCATTGATTCGTCTAATCTGGAGAGAAACCTGTATCTGGTGACACAATTGATGGAGCTGGATATACCGCTTATACTGGTAATGAATATGAGTGATCTGGCGCGTCAAAAAGGCCAGTCCGCAGATTATGAGGCCTTATCGTCTTTGTTGGGCGTGCCGATAGTTACTACGGTCGCAAACAAGAACACCGGCACAAAAGCCCTGCTTGAAGCCATTGTGGATACTTATAAAGGCGGGCCTGTTCTCAAGCCCAAGGGTGTTGACCTTGGGCTTGATATTTCAGTGCCTATAGCAGAACTGGAAGAGTTGTTTGGAAAAGATGAAACACTGCGCGCAAGATATCCGTCCCGTTGGCTGGCAGTTAAAATGTTGGAATACGATCCTCTGGCGGTAGAAGCGATAAAGGATATGCCGCAAGCCGCCAGGGCAAAGGCCATAGCTGAAAAAGGCCTTCGCGCGCTTAAATTGTCCGGCACGGACTCGGCGGAGACAGTTATAGCGGACAGGCGTTACGATTTTATTTCTAAGGCGTGTTCTTCCCTGCTCAATCCGAGTAAAGGCCGAAAAACCGATCTGTCGGATAGAATAGACAAGATAGTATTAAACAGGATCCTCGGCCTGCCGATATTTGCCCTTGTCATGTATTTGATATTTAAATTTACGTTTACCTTTTCAGGGCCGGCGGTTGGGTGGTTTGAGAAATTCTTTGAATGGTTATCGTCGGTTGCCTCATCGGTGGTTCCGGAAGGGCTGATCCGGTCTTTCGTTGTTGACGGAATCATTGCGGGGGTGGGCGGGGTTTTAGGTTTTTTTCCGCTCGTATTGTTCATGTTTTTCGCGATCGCATTTTTTGAAGACTCCGGTTACATGGCGCGGGCGGCATTTGTCATGGATAAGATTATGAATAAATTCGGACTCCATGGGAAGTCTTTTCTGCCGATGATGATCTCCACCAACGGCTGTGCCGTTCCCGGGATTATGGCGGCAAGGACCCTGGATAGCAAAAAAGACCGGCTTATTACCATGATGGTTACACCGTTTATGATTTGCGGAGCCAAACTGCCCATATTCGCTTTATTCATAGGGGCGTTTTTTGCCAAAGAACACGGAGCGAACATTATGTTTTTGATGTATTCCTTAAGCGTAATCATAGCTTTTGGTTCGGCGTGGATCTTGAAAAAGACCGTTCTTAAAGATCAGACTGCGCACTTTGTGATGGAATTACCGCCTTACAGAATACCTACGTTAAGAGGGTTGTTTCTAAAAATGTGGGAACGCGGCTGGATGTATATTAAAAAAGCTGGCAGTATTATCCTTCTTATTTCCATATTGATTTGGGCGGGATTTACTTTTCCGCGGATTGAAGCGAAAGAAGGAATGGATGAGGAAGCGGCGGCGGCCATGCAAATGGAGCAGAGCGTCGCCGGCAGAATCGGAAAATTTGTGCAACCGGTTGTTCAGCCGCTTGGCATGGATTGGAGGGGCGGCGTCGCGCTTATAGCGGGTGTCGCGGCCAAAGAAGTTGTTGTGAGTACGCTCGGCACTATTTATAGCCTGGGCGAGGTGGATCCGGAAGATGCCGAGCCGTTAAAGGAATCCTTGCAGAAAGATCCGTCTTGGAGCCCTTTAAAAGCGTTGGCTTTTTTGATGTTTTCGCTTATTTATCTGCCGTGCTTTGTCGCCATGGCTGTATTTTACCGAGAATCCGGTTCAAGCTGGAAGTGGACAAGCTTTCTGGTTTTCTGGACAACGGTTATGGCTTGGGTTTTTGCGTTTATTGTGTATCAGCTCGGCCGTTTGCTTGGTTTTTAGCAGGCAGGCATATTTTATAAGGAAGAGGGTGGATAAAATGGGCCCGGACAGAAAAATGCTGGAGCAGATAGCGGATTGCTTGAGACAGATAAGCTATGGAGAGGTGGTGATAACCGTTCATGATTCAAGAATAACGCAGATAGAAAAAAGACAGAAGATGCGTTTTGACACGCAGAAGCAACCGCACAAGCAGGGCTGATTATCGGACTGTTTTAAACAATAATAACCAACCGGACTACCGGAGGCCTTTATATGAAAAGGAGGTTTCGCGATGAAGATGGTGTTGTCCGTTTGGTTTTCTATTGTTGTTTTTGCCGTGTGCTTATGCGATACGGCTTTTGCCCAGACAATGCAGGAAGAGATAGCGCAATTAAAAGAAATGATATCCCGGCTTGAGGGCCGTTTGGCGCGGCAGGAAAATAAGGCCGTGGAGGTAGAGAAAATTGCTCATGGCGCCGAGAGGCAGATAAGCGAATTTATTAATTATACGCCCGGTGAAGGGGTTGAAATAAAGCCGGCAGGGCTTGCGATTGGGGCGGGGGGCACTTTTATCCTGCAGTCAAGCGCCAAAGTAAACGGGGATGAATATATAGATAAAAACCGCAATGCCTCTGACGCTTCATATTCCATGGATTTAGAATTTGGAAAAACGTTTGACGATTATGGCATGGCGTTTCTACACCTTGAGACAGGTTCCGGGCCGGGTATTGACGAAAGGCTAAAGGTGTTTTCTCCGGTCAACAGGGATGCCGATGATTCGGACAGCGGTGTATCGGTAACAGAGATATGGTATGAACACTATTTTAAATTCATGCCCTTGACCGTTACTTTTGGAAAGATAGATCCCACCGCCTATATTGATACCAATGCCTATGCCAATGACGAGTGCCGGCAGTTTTTGGGCAGCGTATTTAGGAATTCTCCTGTAATAGAATTTCCTGATGACAACACGGCCGGGATAAGGGCGGCGGTTGAGATAAACAGTTTCATGGATATTGAATTTATTTCCGCGGATGCCGATGCTGATTGGAAAGATGTATTCAACAATATGTTTGTCGCGGGACAGTTTAACATAAAACCTGATATTTTCAAAAAAAAGGGCAATTACAGGGTCTATGCCTGGCTCAATGATAAAAACCATATTAAGTGGTCTGACAGCCTTAAGGATAAAGAAAGAGGTTACGGGCTCGGCGTAAGTGTTGATCAGGAGATCGCGGACGCGGTGGGCGTATTCGCGCGTTATGGATGGCAGGACCCCGAGGTATACGCGCAAGACGCCGAATATTCGCTTGAGCAGTCGTGGAGCGCGGGCGTGAACTTATCGGGTAAGGCATGGGGCAGGGAAGATGACGTATTTGCCATAGCTTTTGGTCAGGCCAAGCCTTCAGGTGATTATAAAAAGGCGGATGAGTTCAAGGCAAAGACTGAAAATCACCTTGAGTTTTACTATAATTACAAGGTCAACGAGAATCTTAGCATAAGCCCTGACGCGCAGGTTATCTGGGATCCCTATGGCGCGGACGCGCTTAATACGGACAAATCTATATTTATAGCAGGCATCAGGGCCCAGGTTGATTTTTAATATATGCCTGTTAGGTCAAAGCAGACGGTTGCGCGGGCAACTATCAGGTTTTACAATTGGAGTTCTTTGCAAATCGCGGCCGTCTATTTCTAAGAAATTAGCAACAGGCGCCCCCGTGTTTTAAAAGCCGGTTAAAAGTCGGTTGACAAAGCGGCTGTTTTGGTCTATCTTAAACATAAAGCCTATGCGAAATAATACCTGCGCCGCGGGGGAAACGGCCGGTTTTTTGGGCCAACGCTTATCGTGAAAGAAGGGTGATATATTATGGATTTTGAGTTTCTTTACAGGGTTTTTTTAGGAAATCGTATTATTGATTATCTCGTCAGTTTGTCCGCGCTGGTGCTTGGCCTGCTGGTTGTAAAGGTTTTTGTTTTTATCCTGGCCAGGCGTTTTTCAAAGTCAGCGGTAAAGTCCGCGGCGGCCTTTGACGGCCTGCTGGCAAGGATATTTGAAAGCATCATTGTCCCGGCCTTATTCATTAGCTGTTTTTATATAAGCGTCAAGATGCTTAAAATGCCTGCCGGGCTGGAATCCGCGGCCAACATTATTGAGCTTGGGCTTATTACATTATTTGCCGCCAGGCTTGCCGTAATGCTTCTTGAATATGTCTTAAAGCTCTATTTGTCAAAGAAAGGCGACGATATTACCCTGATGCGCAGCCTTGACGGGATGTTCCATGTTGTCAAATACCTTGTCTGGGCAATAGCGCTGATAATATTTTTGGATAATACCGGGTTTAAGGTTTCCACGATAATCGCCGGCCTGGGCGTTGGAGGCGTTGCCGTGGCCATATCCGCGCAGACCTTGCTCAAGGATTTTTTCAGCTATTTTTCCATAGTCTTTGACAAGCCGTTTAAAATAGGAGACTTCATTATTATCGGTGATTTTATGGGCACGGTGGAATATATAGGCATAAAAACGACGCGCGTGCGCAGTTTGGGCGGAGAACAGCTGATATTCTCAAACACTGACCTTACCGATTCAAGGGTGCGTAATTATAAATTGATGGAAAAAAGGCGCGTTCTTTTCCGTATAGGAGTGACGTATCAGACGCCTCTTGATAAACTGAAACAGGTGCCGGCGATGATAGAGCGCATAATTAAAAAGGTGCCTGATACGGCCTTTGACCGCGCGCATTTTTTTAGTTACGGGGATTTCAGCCTGATATTTGAAACAGTCTATTATGTCCTGGGCCCGGATTACAATAAATACATGGATATACAGCAGGAGATAAATTTTGCCATAAAATCCGAATTTGAAAAAAATGGTATAAAGTTTGCTTTTCCGACGCAGACACTTTACGTTCAAAAGAACTGATAAGATCATGGTTTTCTGGCAGGCCTCATCGGCCTGCCGCGAGTATTTTTATTGATTCCAGACGGCCGGAGGCTGTATCAAATGTATGGGGCAGATAATATCAAAGGCATGAAATTATACCGCTGTCCCGAAAGGATATACGATGAACTGCGCCTTGCGGGCATAGGACTGGAACAGCCCTTAGAGGTGTCTGACCTCTGCCGCTTTGACCAATATCATTATTTTGGAGTTAAGGCTGTTGATGATGCTATAGAACTTCTTGGCATAGGCTCTGGCATGAAGATACTTGACATAGGTTCAGGCATAGGCGGGCCGGCCAGGTATATGGCGCATAAAACAGCCTGTATGGTAACCTGTGTTGAGATGCAGCCTGACCTTCACAGTATCGCCGCCTCTCTTACGCGCAGATGCGGTCTTTCAGAGCAGATAAGGCATGTATGCGCGGATATACTTGATTATGATATGCCAGGCCATGATTTTGATGTGACGGCAGGATGGCTGTCTTTTCTTCATATACCAGACCGCCAGAGATTGTTTCAGAAATGTTTTACGGCGCTGTCTCCGGGCGGCAGGCTTTACGCGGAGGATTTTTATAGAAAAAGCCAGTTTACCCGCGAAGAGGAAAAGATATTATCAGAGGATATCTATTGTAGTTATCTGCCTGCCGCGGATGAATACAAGAGGCAATTGTCGGAGGCTGGATTTCACGCTGTGCGGGTAATTGATATGACAGGGCCGTGGCGTGATTTTGTAAGGCAAAGAATGGAGCACTTTATCGCATCACGGACGGACAATCTTAAGGTTTATGATGAGGACACGGTAAAAGGCCTTGAAGATTTTTATAAGAAAATGTCAATTCTTTTTGAGGGTAATAACCTCGCGGGAGCAAGGATCATTGCCGAAAAGTAAGCGGCCGCCGGCTGTCCATAATATCTGAAGCGGCGTTTCGGGCAAAAGAGAGGCTGTTAATGTTAAGCTTGATACTTTATGTGATAACAGGTTTTTTCGCCGGTATCTCAAGCGGGTTGATAGGCATCGGCGGAGGCATACTGGTCGTGCCCTGCCTTGTCTACATATTTGGTTTTTCACAGCATAGCGCGCAGGGAACTACCCTTATGATGCTCGTTCCGCCCATAGGCATACTTGCGGCAATGGCTTACTATAAACAAGGCCATGTCAATATGCCCGCCGCGGCGCTATTGTGCCTGGGATTTATCGCCGGAGGTTATTTAGGCGCCAGGCTGGCGATCGGTATTCCCGAGGCATTACTTCGCAAGGTTTTCGGCTTGTGCCTTTTGACGGTAGCAGGTTATATGATCATCAAATAAATTACCGCCAATGCTTGCCACAGACTGTTTTTGCAACCGGACAAACAGGAGATTTCAAGAATGAAACAATGGTATGAAGCATTATTTGAAAATTACGCCCGCAAATATGATAGCGAGCCTTTTGTCCAGGGAACTGCGGGTGAATGTGATTTTATTGAAGAAGAGATAGCCCGCGATAAATCCTTAAAGATCATTGATATCGGATGCGGGACCGGCCGCCATACTATTGAGCTTACCAAAAGAGGGTATCATGTGACCGGCATTGACCTTTCCGAGTCACAGCTTGCGGGAGCGCGCAAGAAAGCCAAAGTGGCAGGTTTGACAATCAATTTTAAGAAGCATGACGCGCGCGCCCTTCCGTTTGAGGGCGAATTTGATCTGGCTATCATGCTCTGCGAAGGCGGGTTTTCTCTCATGGAAACGGATGAAATGAATTTCGCTATTCTTAAGAGCGCGGCTAGAGCTTTGAAAGGCCGGGGGAAGTTTATCTTCACAACATTAAACGGATTATTCCCGCTTTTTCATTCGGTCAAGGAATTCTATGAGTTGGCGCAGAAAGAAGGCCAGTCCCAGTGCAAGGACTGCTCCTTTGACCTTATGACTTTTCGTGATCATAACACCGCTGTTTTTGAGGATGATTCCGGCAACAAAAGGGAACTTAAGTGCAATGAGCGTTATTATGTCCCCAGCGAGATTACGTGGCTTTTAAAGACGCTTGGGTTCAAGAAAATTGATATCTTTGGTTCCAGGCTCGGGGCATACTCAAGAAACGATAAGCTGACTACGGATGATTTTGAAATGCTTGTGGTTGCCGTAAAATAGACGGGATAAATTTTTGATAAAAAAAGGTAAGTCCGGAAACGGGTAAGATAGCGCCTGTTTTATTATGAAAAATGGGCTTTATCGCAGAAATATTAAATAGGCGTGTTAGGAAAAGGAGATTTAGATGACAGGGGCGAAGATATTGGTTAAAAGCCTTGAGGATCTCGGGATAAAACATGTTTTTGGTTATACGGGAGCGGCCATACTTCCGGTTATGGATGAATTGGCCAAGAGCTCTATTGAAATTATTGTAAGCTCAAATGAACAGGCCGCGGCATTTTCCGCCGCCGGATACTCCAGGTCAAGTGATACTGTTGGTGTCGCTATAGTTACCTCCGGGCCCGCTATCACGAATACCTTAACCGCTGTGGCAGATTCTTATGCCGATAGCGTTCCTCTGCTCGTTATTGCCGGACAGGTTCCGGAGCATAAAATCGGCACAGATTCATTCCAGCACATTGACGTTTCAGGCGTTTTTGGCCCCACGGCAAAAAAAGTTGTCCTTGTTGACAGCATTGATAATATTGAATCAATCATTAAAGACGCTTACTTTTTGGCGAAGTCAGGTAAGCCGGGCCCTGTTGTGATTGATATCCCCATCAATTTACAGCAGAGCATAAACAAATACCAGGGCGGCAGTCTTGACAGGTTTGAGTCTGTCTATAAAAACGAATGGCATTTATCCGAACGCCAATGCGCGCTTTTCTTCCGCCTGCTCAAGGAGGCAAAGCGCCCCCTGCTTTATTTGGGCGGAGGGCTTAATTCCAAGAAGGGAAGCGAGGCTATACGGCGGTTCAATGCGATTTTTAATATCCCTTCCGTTAATACGCTCATGGCCAAAGGGGTCGTTGATGAAAACGACCTGGCTTCACTGGGGCTTCTGGGGATGTTTGGCACGCCCTATGCCAATATGATCATTCAGAAAAACGATTTCTTTTTAGCGATCGGTGTGCGCTGGGACGACCGCGTCGCGGAAAAAGTCGGTTTCGCGATAGAGGCAAAGATCGCCTATATTGATATAAACCCGCAGAAGGTCTATCAAATAAGAAATGAACGAAATCCCGATTTTTCATTTATAGGCGATGCCGCTTGCGCTTTAAACGACTTAGCCGAATACGCCAAGCGAAAGAATATAACAATTGCTATTGATGATTGGTTTCAATACGCTGTCAGGCTTAAAAAAACATGGCCGCTTAATTACTGCCGTGACGGCAAGCAGATCTATCAAGCGGAGGTACTTGATCTCTTAAGCGGTTTTATAACGGATGATTCAATTATCACAACCGGTGTTGGCAACCATCAGCTTCTGGCTGCCCAGTATTTGAGAATGAGGAAGCCGAAATCTTTTCTTACTCCCGGAAGTTTCGGCACGATGGGATTCGGCATGCCAAGCGCAGTCGGTGCTTATTATGCCAATCCGAACTCGACAGTTATTGTCGTTGACGGCGATGGCAGTTTCAGGATGAATATGGGTGAGATGCACACGATTGGGGCTCTCGGCCTGCCGGTCAAAATCCTTCTTCTAAATAACAAAAGCGACGGTATGGTAAGAAACTTGGAAGATGCCGCGTACGGTAAAAGGCACTCGGCGACAGAAAGAAAGACCGATATTAACTTCGCCCAGCTTGCCAGGCATTGCAACTATAAGTTTGCCCAACGGTTAAACTCCAGAGCGGGCCTGCCCGCGGCGCTTGAATCTTTTATGAAAACAACAGGGCCGTGCTTGCTTGAAGTCATGACGGATATTAATGAGGTTTTATACCCGGTTGTGCGGGCGGGATGTTCTTATAAGGACATGGATTTGGGCCCTTATATCAAACAAGTTCCGCCCGCGCTATAGGCGCGAAATATTATTTCTCAACCGGTTATCAATACAAACAAAAAAACGTCTTGTGGAAATTGCAAACGAGCCTACGGATGAAAAACCCGGCCTTGTCCGCGGATATCGTTCTGGGATTCTTATCGCGGCCGGTAAAATTGGGGATAGTTTCCCCGCCGCGGCATAGCTTAAATTGCCGCCATTTATAATGAGGATAGGGATATGAAGACAGGATGGAAAAAGAATTACGTTTTGATATTATTTTTGACGGTTTTTATGATGGGCCTTTGCCCGGCATCTTATGCCTCGGATTTATCAGGCAAAGATACGCGGAATTTAGATTTACAGGATACAGCCGGCCCGGATAAGCATGAAATGAAAACAATCGGCGTGATTGGCGGCGTAAGCTGGGTGTCATCGGTTGAATATTACCGCTTGATGAACCAGATGGTCATGGACAGGCTCGGAGGTCTGCATTCCGCTAAAATTTTGATGTTTTCCATAGAATTCGGAGAATTTTCAAAACAAGAGCGTTTGGCAGCCAAGGGTGACTGGGCCCCGTTAAGGGCAACTATGATTGATGCCGCTGAAAGGCTCAAACGAGGGGGAGCGGATTTCATAATAATATGTTCTAACACGATGAATTCAACCTCTGATATTATTGAGACAAAGGTCAAAATCCCTGTTTTGCATATTGCCGACGCTGTTAGTAAGGCGGTAGAGGCTTGCGGGATAAAGACTGTCGCGCTTTTGGGGACTAAATATACCATGGAACAGGGTTTCTATCAAAAGCGCCTTGAAAAATACGGCCTTAATGTGGTAATTCCGGAAGCCGGTGAGCGGGATTATATAAATAACGTTATCTTTGACGAATTGTGCGCGGGTAAATTTTATAAAGAATCAAAGGCCGGATACCTTAATATAATAACCCGCCTTATAAAAGAAGAAGGCGTGCAGGGGATCATACTTGGCTGTACCGAAATACCGCTATTAATCAAACAGGAAGATATAAGCGTGCCGATTTTTGATTCAACCGCTATACACGCGCAGGCCGCGGTAGAATACGCTTTAAGCGAAAAATAAAAAATAGACAGCAAGGAGAGTAGAATGTTTCTTAAAATAATTCATGAACTAAAAGAGCACGCGCCGTTTACGCTTTTTGGCGCGTCTACCGGTATAGTTTTAATGCTATTGTTTCGTAATATGCCGCACGAAACAGCGCATAGCCTGTTTTATGTGTTCCATCCGCTTCACATTTGTTTAAGCGCTATCGTGACAGCCGCCTTGTATAAGAGATATCTTGCCGGCGCGAATCGGGGCATAAAGTTGTTCTTAAAGGTTTTGGCTGTCGGCTATATCGGTTCGGTGAGCATCGGGACATTGAGCGATTCGCTGATACCTTTTTGGGGTGAAACATTGCTTCGTATGCCGTACCGTCATGAGCATATCGGCTTTATTGAGAAATGGTGGCTTATCAATCCGCTTGCGGCAGCGGCGATTGTTTTTGCTTATTTTAAACCAATAACAAAGTTTCCACACGCGGGGCATGTGCTTGTCAGCACATGGGCATCGCTTTTTCATATGCTGATGGCCGCGGACCATGGCCACGCTGTGCCGTATCTGGGTATATTTATATTTTTATTCCTGGCGGTATGGCTACCATGCTGTTTTAGCGATATTGTTTTTCCTTTATTGTTTGTCCGGGATAAGAATACCGCTATTAAATGTGGGCATTGTAAATAATACTCTCACCAAAGCGAAAAAGACAAACGGGCAAATATAAATTCTTTTAAGGTTTTTAATGGCAATTGTTTTTTATCGCGAGGCGTTTTAGCGGCCGCATTTGCCCTGATGACTGTTTTTAGTCTCGGGCAGGCGGTTGCGTAAGGCAATAAAGATACATAGAAAAGTTTAGCCATTGAAGGAAAGACCAAGATAAGCCAAAAGACGCTTAAAAAAAGCAGTTATGTAAAAGGCCTGCTATTGCCAGAAAGAGATAACAAGCGGTATGATGAATAGGCGTAATATAGGTATATTATGCGTGGCCATAGGCGCCGTCATGATAAGTTTTTCTTCAGTATTTGTCAGGCTTGCTAATGTGGATCCGACAGCGATAGGTTTTTACAGGATGCTTTTTGGGGGCGTTTTTCTGTTTGCCATCACAAAAGCAATGAAAGGCCGATTATGGCAAGGGTCTAAACATTTTTTACTGGTATTGTCATGCGGGAGTATTTTTAGTATTGACCTTATTTTATGGCATAGAAGCATCTTATATGTAGGCCCCGGGCTGGCAACACTTTTATCCAGTTTGCAGGTGTTTTTTCTGGCGGGTTTTAGTATTTTTCTATTGAAAGAACGTATAACACCAAAACTGGCAGTTGCGGTAAGCGTAGCTATCGCTGGGCTTTTTATGATTTTTGGGGTGGATTGGCATACATTAGGGGATCATCATAAAATTGGGATATTCTTTGGGTTGATTACAGCGATCTGTTATGCCGCGTATCTTCTTATTTTGCGTAAGATAGTGTTTAACGAGGGGGCATTCTCGGTCAATAACTTAGCGACTCTTACTATGATAACGATCACAAATATGTTAATAATGGGGGCTGCAGCTCTTTATTCCGGAGAAAGCTTCGCTATTCCCGATACTCAGAGCCGGCTGGCTCTGTTAGGTTATGGCATTATACCGCAGGTTTTGGCATGGGTATTCATTGCGGTGGGTCTTTCCAGAATATCGCCTATGCAGGTTGGCCTGATCCTGATCTTACAGCCTGTGCTGGCTTTTGTCTGGGATATTATATTTTTTGCCCGCCATACGCCGCCTATAGAGATCTTTGGGGTTATAGCGGTTATCGGCGGGATATACCTTGGGACTGTACAAATCGGCCATTATCACAGGCATTAGATGACTGGGGCGGAATATGAGAAAATTCAAATTAGACAAAATGATAAGGGGATGGTTTGCCGGTGATTTTCCGCGCGCGGTTTACAGGACGAAGGAATTTGAGGCGGCGGTAAAAATTGAAAAGGCCGGTGATTATACGAAGAGGCATTACCATAAAGTTGCTGCCGAAATAACCGTGGTAATTAAGGGCCTAGTGCGCATCAATAACAAAGAGTATGGAAAAGGGGATATAATCGTGGCCGGGCCTAATGAGATGGCCGATTATAAGGTTCTAAGGGACGCGGTTACAGTCATCATAAAAATACCTTCTGTAAAAAATGATAAATATTACGCGAGGGGGTAAAAAGTGCGAAAGAGAAAGAAGATCTTTATTATCGGGGTAAACGGTTTTATAGGTAATGAGCTGGCTGAAAATATCCTGCGCACGAGCGATAACGAAATTTCGGGAATTGATGTGAATTCCTTTAACATAGATAGGCTTTGTGCGTACAAGCGGTTTCATTTTAAGCAGGCGGACATAAGGGTAAAACAGCGATGGGTAGAAAAAGAGGTTTCTGCCAGCGACATAATTATACCTCTCGCGGCATTAGTTACTCCAATAGAATATGTGCGTAGGCCTCTTTCGGTTTTTGAGATTGATTTTGAGGAAAACCTTAAGATTGTGCGGTATTGTGCCAAGTATAAAAAACGGCTTGTTTTTCCTTCAACATCAGAGGTTTATGGCATGTGCAAAGATGATGAATTTGACGAAGACAATTCGGAATTCGTGCTTGGGCCAACCAGGATGCAGCGCTGGATATATTCATGCAGTAAACAACTTTTGGATAGGGTTATTTGGGCCTATGGGAAGCAGGGCAAGCTCAACTTCACGCTTTTCCGGCCGTTTAACTGGATAGGCCCGCGATTAGACGGGTTGGAGTCCGCGCGAAAAAAAAGTTCACGCGTAGTTACTCAACTTATCTTAAGCCTTGTGGAAGGAAAGCCCATTTTGCTCGTTGACGGCGGAAGGCAGAAAAGATGTTTTACCGATATATCTGATGGTATAGCATGTTTGCGCGGGATAATAGAAAACAAGAACAATGTTTGCGCAGGCAAAATATTCAATATCGGCAATCCAGATAATGAGTTCACCATCAAAGAACTGGCTCAAATGCTCGTTAAAAAATTCAAATCTCATCCTTTGCGCGATATGTTCCCTAAGTTTGCCGGCCTGAAGTATGTAGTAGGCGGCACATTTTATGGAGAAGGGTATCAAGACGTTTTGCACAGAAAACCCTGCATCAACAATGCCCGCCGTTTTTTAGGCTGGCAGCCTTCCGTGAAGCTTGCAGTATCTTTGGAAAATACATTGAATTATTTCTTGGAACAAGCGGCAGAAGCTTGCCCTCAAAAACAACGGAAAAAATAGAAAGCTGTATCGCGGAGCGTCTTTACACTGTGACCGAGCTTGCCGCGGCGGTTGAGGGAGAGTAGGCGATAGGGACAAATCCTATAGCCTATGGCCTCGTGTATAGCCTATCGCCTATAGCTTGATTTATTTAGTGTCCCTGGAAGGGAGTGTCGGTTTTGCCCCGTTAGAAATTGATGTTAAGGATTGAGGGGGTATTTCTAATGGGGTGAGCAGGCGATTTAGGGGTATCCTGAAGGCGTCCGGGAGAGCCAAAAAAGGCCTTTTGATGGACATTGATGGACATGTAAATGTCCACCAAATCGAAATGTCTCATAAATAGTGGACATTCCCGGCCGGTGGACATTTAGCCAGCTATCTCTTGTCGCAAAATGTATGCACTATTTGCGACAACCTGTCAGAAAAAGTATATAGTTTTTCTGACAAGAATTGCCTGTATTCTTGATATAAATGCCATAAAATAAAAGGTTTATATTGAAATTTGGAGAAAGAGGGGTGCTGGGACCATGCTAAATGTCCATTACCTTGAAATGTCCACTAAACAGTGGACATTTAATGTTCACTACTTAGTGAACATTAGGGATTTATAGCTCCGCTAAAGAAAAGCATTGACAAAATGCTAATTTTGACGTATATTTTACATTGTAATAGGCAAAATTAGATAATTATGCCGAATAGGAGGAATTCTAATGGAGAAAAAAGAGGTATTCGACATATTAGATAGTTGGAATGAGTGGGCTGGTCAAAAAGATATAGGGCTTATGCGAAATTCCTATATTGATAGATTGGAAGGGCTTATTAAAGGATCCAATCAAGTAATAACTATAACCGGTCCCAGGCGGGCAGGAAAGTCATATATCATGCGCCAAATGGGAAGGCTTCTGGCGGATAAGGGCGTAAAAAAGGAAAACATACTTTTTATCAATTTTGACGATCCCAGATTCTTAACGCTCGATAATAAATTATTGATTCAAATATATGACGTTTATCGAGAGTTCATGTCTCCTACTGATACGCCGTATATTTTTCTTGATGAGATTCAGGAAATCGATGAATGGGAAAAATGGGTGCGTATGATGCATGAGCTTAAAAAAGCTAAAATCATTGTATCTGGATCAAACGCTCATTTGCTTAGCCGTGAACTTGGAACATTATTAACAGGGAGACATATCGATCTTTGTGTTTTTCCTCTTTCGTTTACAGAATACTTAATGTTTTACAATATAGAAATTAAAGCACCGCTTGACGTAGACAGAAAAAAAACTGAAATAATGGGGCATTTCCGAAAATATATGGAGAACGGATCTTTTCCTGAGGTTAGCTTGTCAGATAAAAAAACAGAGGTTTTATTGAATTATTTTGATGACCTTGTATCGAAGGATCTAATAAAAAGATTCCGTGTTAGGAAGACCAAGGCAATGAAGGCGTTAATCAAGTATTATCTGAGCAATGCCGGAAATCTTATGACTTTTACTTCGATTGCAAAACATCTTGACATAACGTCGGATACAATTGATAAATTTTCAAGTTATCTTGAGGATGTTTATCTTATATTTCAACTTAAGAGGTTTTCGTTCAAGGTGAAGGAGCAACAAAAAAGTCCCCGTAAGATTTACGCGATTGATACAGGATTATGTAATTCAGTAGGATTTAGGTTTTCTGATAATATCGGGCGGTTAGCGGAAAATATTGTTTTCATGGCTCTTAAACGAAAACAAATCGTTAATCCGCGCGTTGAATTATTTTACTGGAAAGACGTTCAGCATCATGAGGTTGATTTTGTTATCAAAGACGGATTGAATGTAACGGGTTTGATTCAGGTTTGCTGGAACATGCGAGACGAGAAAACAAAAAAACGTGAACTGCGGAGCCTTCAGAAGGCGATGAAAGAATTGGAAACTGATAAAGCGGTAATCATCACCGAGGACGCGGAAGGCGAAGAGAAACTGAACGGCTTTACCGTGAAGACCATGCCTCTCTGGAAATGGCTTTTGGCTGAAGAAGGTATAGCCGAAACCTAAAAGAACGAATCAGCCGGATTAAAATATGAACTACTGGCGGACATCGGATTATCACTTTACGCGCGCCTTTATCATAAGGTACTACAATCATCCGTTTGACCCGGCCGAGGGGATGAATGAGACCATTATTCGCAAGCATAATGAGCGCGTAAAGCCGGAGGATACTGTCTTTTTTCTCGGTGATTTTATATTTAAAGGGGCAATGAGGGCGGTCTAGAGAGGTCTCGGCAATTTGAAGAGAGGCTGAATGGCAAGTTCATCTTCATTAAGGGTAATCATGACAGGAACAACAGCCTAAATTCTATTATTTTGAAGGTCTATATTCATCCGCCCGATGGAGTAAGGGAGCCTCTCAACAGAGTAATCAGAGATTTTTGTTTTATTCTACTAAAAAATTGCGGGCATAAACCATGGATTGAAGAAAAGGCTAAAGACCAATTTTATGAAATCCTCAAAAAAGAATTATCCGGTTTTTTTACAATTTTGACACTAAGGCCAATAACATAAGATATTAAAATGAAAGAATATAAAAAAAGTTTGCATCCGGACAATGGGATGGCCGATGGCCACCTTATAGACGCACGATGGCGAGCTTCGCTGAGGCACTGGTGGAGGGATAAAAATGAAGGGAGGGGTTTAAGTGAAAATCGGAATAGTTATTTCAAGCAATGACGCTGAAACCTGCTGGAACGCGATCCGTTACGCCAATTTCGCGCTTGGGCAGAAAGATGAGGTCAAAATCTTCTTTATGGGCAAGGGAGTTGAGTATCAGAAGATCAGTACGGATAAATTTAACACCGTTGAGCAGGCGGAAAAATTCATGCAGTCTAGCGGGAAGATTTACGCTTGTGGGAGTTGTATTAAATCTAGAGGGCAAGACGGCTTTGAGATGTGCCCGATCTCTACCATGAAGGATATGTACGACATCGTAAAAGAATCTGATAAGGTAGTGACTTTTTAAGATGAAAAAGTCTATTACAATCAAGCCGATAGGCATCATTAATACACCGTATAAAGAACCCAAAGGCATACCCATTCAGGGTAAGTTCAAGCGGGGAGTTGTTGGTACCATTAGATTGTTTCGTAAATACAAAGCTGGCTTAAAGGATATCGAAGGGTTTTCGCATCTTATTCTGATCTATCATTTTAACCGCTCAAAAGAAGAGAGGCTTACCGGCAGGCCGTTTCTTGAAGATACAGAACACGGAATATTCGCGATACGCAGTCCTCATAGGCCGAACCATATAGGATTTTCGATCGTCAAAATCAAAAGCGTTAAGAGGGACACCATCGTTTTTTCAGAGGTTGACATGTTAGACGGTACCCCGCTTCTGGATGTCAAACCATATGTAAAACACTTCGACAGTCGGGATAAGGTCAAAAGCGGCTGGATTGATAAACACTTCAAGACCGGAAAAATCCCCAAGCGTACTAAACTTTAATAAAAAGTTTTCACGCGCATAAATACGGTATCGTTAAAAAAATGCTTGACAAAAAACACAAAGAAGAATAGACTATTGTAAATGGTAATCATTATCAACTATCAAGGGATATAATATGCCAAGAAGAAATTGTGCTGGTGCGCCATGGTGGCATGGCAAATTTAGAGGGTGTGGTTATAGAATAACGCCCGGCAGGGAAGCTATATTGGCAGTGCTTTCCAAATCAGATAAACATTTAAGCGCGGAAGATATTTATATGGAAGCGCATCCTAAATGTCCCAGCATTGGATTGGCTACGATATATAGGACATTGGAGGTTTTAGCTGGATTAGGCCTGGTTTTTAAGTTCGATTTTGGCGATAAAAGAGCGCGATATGAGTTAGCAGAGGGGCCTAAGGGCAGTCATCACCATCATCATTTGATATGCACGCAATGCAACCGTGTTATCAATTATACCGATTTTATCGATGAGGAGGTTGAGTTGCTTAATCAAACAGAAAAAGGCCTGTCACAAAAATATGATTTTAAGATCACGAATCATTTGATCCAGTTTTACGGTTTGTGCAATACCTGTATTAAGAGGTAGGGAATATATTTTTTCTCAATATATGAGAATGATTATCAATTCCATTAATGGGGGGGGGGTGATGATTATGCCAGGATTTGATGGGACAGGACCCAGGGGAGCAGGGTCGTTTACCGGCAGGGGAATGGGTTTTTGCGTAGCTAAAATAGATTCTGGTGATAAAGAATCCAAAAGTAGTTTAAGAAAGGGGGTGTTTGTTATGCCTAGAGGAGATGGAACTGGACCTATGGGATTAGGACCGATGACAGGAAGAGGGGCTGGTCTCTGTGCGGGTTATCCTATGGCCGGTTATATGAATCCTGTGTCCGGCGGAGGTTATGTTGGCATGGGCAGAGGGTTTTTTGGCCGAGGCGGCGGCAGAGGCCGGAGAAATTGGTTTTACACAACCGGTCTTTCCGGCTGGCAGAGAGCATCTATGGGATTTCCTGCTTTTGGCGGGACGTATCCTTATGCGCCTGAAATGAAACCTAAGCAGGAGGCGGATATCCTAAAAGGTGAAGCTGATTTCTTAAAAAAACAGCTTGAGGATATTCAAGGCCGCATTGAGATGCTTGAGAAAAATCAGGCAGAGAAGAGTGAGTAAACAATCCAGATAGGGTAAAGGGATAGATTTTAATCTCTATTCCTTTATCCTATCCAGTTTAAAAGGAGATATTATGCGTGCAGCCATATCTACAGATGGAGAATTTGTGTCTGCCCATTTTGGTAGATGTCCAACTTTTACCCTTGTTGACATCGAAAATGGCAAAGTAACGAAAAGGACAGGAGTAGCGAATCCCGGACATCAGCCGGGTGCGATTCCGGAGTTTTTGCATAAAAAGGGTGTAAATTGTATTATTGCCGGTGGCATGGGAGCGCGGGCAACGTCACTTTTTGAGGAATACAGCATTAAGACTATCGTAGGGATAAGCGTAAAAATCGACGAAGTAATCGGACAGCTGAAAAAAGGAACGCTGGAAAGCGGCGAGAGTCTTTGCAAGCCCGGAGCGGGTAAGGGGTACGGTTTAGAAAAAGATGAATGTGACCATCCACATAAAGAAGATTGTGACCATTAAGGAGGCGAAAATATATGAGAATATGCGTGACTTCAGAGGGCGGCAGTTTGGATTCTAAGGTAGATCCTCGTTTTGGCAGGTGTCAGCACTTTATTATTATTGATACGGATACTTTAGAATTTGAAGAGATCGAAAATCCTAATATTGAGTCAATGGGCGGCGCGGGTATTCAATCGGCGCAGTTTGTCGCTTCTAAAAAGATTAAAGCTGTGGTAACCGGGAATGTCGGGCCTAACGCTTTTCAGACATTGCAGGCGGCAGGAATAGAGATATTTACCGGAGCCTCGGGTACGGTTAGTGAAGCAGTCGAGAAATATAAAAAAGGAGAATACAAAGCGGTTTCTGGCCCTAGTGTCAGTTCGCATGCCGGAATGCCGGGTAAGAAGAAATAAAGAGGAGCGGTTATGGCTGCGAAAGTAGATAAAAAGAAATGCAATGGTTGCGGCACGTGTAAGGATATTTGTCCTGTTAATGCGATAAAGATAGAAAAAGAAAAAGCCGTAATCAGCGATGATTGCGTTGAGTGTGGAGTTTGTGTGAATCAATGCCCAAATGAAGCGATTTCAATTTAGGAGAATTCATGAATAAACGTAAGTATTTTTTTTCTTCCGAGTCAGTTGGAGAAGGGCATCCGGATAAGTTGTGTGATCAAATATCAGACGGAGTATTGGATGAGGTTTTAAAGCTCGATCGCAATAAACATAGAAGCAGAGTTGCGTGCGAGACGTACGTTACAATGGGGCTTTTAGTTGTTGGCGGAGAAATTACGACATCTACATATATCAATATTCAGAAGCTTGCCCGTGAGATTATCAAAAATATCGGATATACGCATCCTAAATACGGGTTTGATTATGAAACGTGCGCGATTATAAATTCTATTAATAGTCAATCTCCAGATATTGCCCAGGGCGTTGATGCAGGCGGCGCGGGCGATCAGGGAATTATGTTCGGCTACGCTTGCAATGAGACTAAAGAGTTAATGCCGCTTCCGATAACTCTCGCCCATAAATTGGTAAAGCTCATGGCGGATGTGCGTAGAGCCGATACTTTAAAATATTTAGGGCCCGATTGTAAATCACAAGTTACAGTGGAATATCATGATGGCAAGCCTAATCGTGTAGATGCGGTTGTGCTTGCGTGCCAGCATACGGATAAGATTTTAGATAAAACAGGTAAAAATATTACCCCGAAAGCACGTAAAGAGCTTATTGATATTGTGGCTAAGCCGGTTTTAGAGCAGTTTATAGATAAGGATACAAAATATTATGTTAATCAAACGGGTAAGTTTTTAATCGGTGGCCCGCAATCCGATACTGGTATGACCGGAAGAAAGATTGTCGTAGATACCTATGGCGGAAGCATTGCGCATGGCGGAGGGGCATTTTCCGGGAAAGACCCAACAAAAGTTGACCGTTCTGCGGCGTATATGTGTCGTTATATCGCCAAAAATATGGTTGCGGCTGGCTTAGCTGATAAATTTCTTGTCCAGTTGGCTTATGTTATAGGATACGCCGAACCGTTATCTGTATACGTGGAGACTTATGGTACAGGAAAGTTGCCCGATGAGAAATTGGTTAAGCTTATTCGAGAGAATTTTAAGCTTACGCCGAGAGGCATCATTGATTCCCTGAAATTACTACGGCCGATATACAGAAAAACCGCTTGTTATGGCCATTTTGGCCGTAACGATGCGGATTTTAGTTGGGAATTAACGGATAAGGCCGCTGAAATTAAAAGACAAGCAGCACGGTTATAAAAACGCAAGGAGGTGCGATGCCATTCTTTGAACCGTTGGAAAAAATGGATCCAAAGCATGTTGATTTAGAAAGAGCAAGAAAATCTTTACGCGAGGAATTGGAGGCGGTTGATTTTTATCAGGAACGTATAGACGCTACTGCTGATGAGTCGTTGAAAAAGCTTCTTACGCACAATATGAACGAAGAAAAAGAGCACGCGGCAATGTTGATTGAGTGGATCAGAAAGAAGGATCCAACGCAGGATAAAATGTTTGAAGAGCACGATTAGGAGGTGATTATTATGCCAGGACGAGATGGAACTGGGCCGTTGGGCCAAGGATCAGGGATGGGCAGGGGAATGGGTATGGGCAGAGGTAGACGAGGCAACGCGGGGCCGGGAGGTAATTGTGTTTGTCCAAGCTGCGGGACTAAAGTTATTCATCAAGCAGGCACACCTTGTGGCTCGATGAGCTGCCCTAAATGCGGCATAAGAATGGTACGAGAATAGTAAAAGCAAAGGAGGGTTATCATGCCAAATGGCCAAGGCAGAGGCAGGATGGGAGGTAATCAGTCGGGAGCTGGTCCTGGAGGGAATTGTATATGTCCCAAATGTGGAGAAAAAGTGCCGCATCAACAAGGGGCTCCTTGTTACGATGTGAATTGTCCTAAATGCGGGACCAAGATGAGAAGAGAATAAGGGAATAATTTGGATAAGGAAGTTATAGTAAATCATAAAAGGTATTTAGAGAGAGTAAACTATTACCGAAGCTTTGGCTACGACATAGAGAAGGAAAGAGATTTTATCCTTGATAAATCCCTGCCTATTTCTGGGCAAATCCTTGAAATCGGAACAGGTAAAGGTCATTTTGCTCTCGCTTTGGCAAAGCGCGGATTTACTTTCACCAGCATAGATATCTCTAAGGATGAGCAAGAGATCGCTATGCTAAATCTGTGTTATTTTGGCCTTGCAAAACAGGCAATATTTAAAATTGAGGACGCTGAACGCTTGGGTTTTTTAGATCACAGTTTTGATATTATTTTTTCTATTAATGTATTTCATCATCTTGAAAGACCGTTGGCGGTATTAGACGAAATAACCCGTTTATTACGCCATGGCGGTAAGGTGGTCTTAAGCGATTTTAGCGATAAAGGATTAGAAATTATTAATGCCTGCCACACGAATGAAGGCAGGACACATGATTATTTTAGGAATCGCCTTGAAGAAGCAAAAAAATATTTCATTGATAAAGGTTTTACTATAAATGAATGCGCTAGCATCGTGCAAAGCGTGCTTATAGCCGAGCGGAGTACATAATATATGATTATCTCAATAGCAAGTGGAAAAGGCGGGACAGGCAAGACGACGATCGCGGTTAATTTGGCTTTATCTATCAATAACGTGCAGTTTTTGGATTGCGATGTGGAGGAACCCAACGCGCATATTTTCTTAAAGTCTAATATCGAAAAACAGCAAAAAGCCTATATTCCTGTTCCGGAGATTGACGAATCCAAATGCACTTATTGCGGAAAATGCGCCAAGGTATGCGTATTTCACGCGATCGCGGTTTTGCCAGGCCAAAACGGAAATAAGGGAAGCACTTTAGTTTTTGCTAATTTATGCCACGGTTGCGGCGCTTGCAGTGCCCTATGCCCGGAAAAGGCAATAAAAGAAGTAAATAGAGAAATAGGGGTAGTGGAACTTGGCGTTTGCGGAGAGATTGAATTCATACACGGGAAACTTAATATCGGCGAAGCAATGTCTCCGCCGCTTATCCGCCAGGTCAAAGAGCATATTAATCTTAAAAAAACAGTTATTATCGATGCTCCTCCCGGAACATCCTGTCCTGTGGTTGGTTCGGTTAAGGAAAGCGATTTTTGCGTTTTAGTCACCGAGCCAACGCCTTTTGGTTTAAATGACTTAATTTTGGCAGTAGAGGTCCTAAGGAAATTAAAGATCCCGTTTGGGGTGGTAATCAACCGCGCTGATTTGGGGAATAATAAAACCGAGGAATACTGTAAGAAAGAAAATATACCCGTGCTAATGAGAATACCCTTTAGAAAAGAAATCGCCATGGCTTATTCAAAAGGGGAGCCGATGGTTAAGGTATTCCCCGACTATAAGAAAGATTTTCTGTGTTTATACGAACAGATTTTAAAAGAAATATCTCAGAAGGAGTAAGGCTACTTTTAATGAAAATACCTAAGAAAGTAAAAGATATTTTTAATAACGAGCCGGTTCATCAGCTTGCTACATCGTCAAAAAACGGTGTTCCTAATGTTTGCAATGCGGGAGCGAAATATCTTCTGGATGACGAAACTATCATCATTGTTGATAACTATATGAATAAGACATTAGCGAATATTCTTGAGAATCCTTTAGTCGCGATTCTTGTGAGAAGCGGCAAGGAGTCGTATCAAATCAAAGGTAGGTGCAGTTATTTAAATTCAGGGCCTCTATATGAAGACGCCAGGAAATGGATGAAATCGATGGGAGAAAAGTATCCCGCTAAGGGAGCGCTCAAAATAGAAATAGAAGAAATTTTTGATGCGAACAGCGGTTCTGGCGCGGGTGAGAAAATAGAATAGGTAAATGGAAGATTTAGTTAAAGAATTTTTAAAACAGAAAAGATTTGCCGTAGTAGGTTCATTCAGAAATGAATTTAAATTTGCCTATAAGATTCTAAAGGACTTAATACATAGAGGCTATGAGGTTTTTCCTGTTAATCTCCGTTTAAGCGAAATTGAAGGTAAGGTTTGTTATAAAATTGTAAGCGATATACCGTGTGTAGTGGATGTTGTTGATATAGTTACGCCTCCGCCAGCGATCGAAACCATCTTACAGGAATATTTTCAGAAAGGCATAAAGCGGGCATGGATTCAGCCGGGTGCGGAAAGCGAAGCCGCCATACAATTTTGCCATGATAACAATATATGAGTGATTCACAGCATCTGCGTAATGATGGAATCATTAAAAGGGTGACAAGATGAATAAAAAAACGGATATATTGGTTGTTGGCGCTGGTCCCGCCGGAGTGGTATGCGCGGTAACCGCCAGAAAATACTACCCTGGGAAAAGCATCATGGTAATGAAGGATGTGGCGGATGGAGTCATTCCTTGCGGAATTCCCTATATGTTTGCCAGTCTTGCTAATCCTGATGAAAATAAATTAGGCATGGCGTCTTTGGAGAAGAATAATGTTGAAGTCGTTGTTGACTCCGCTGTACGCGTCAACCGTAAAGAAAAAACCATAGAAACGGCAAAGAAAGACATATATTCCTATGAAAAATTAGTGTTAGCGGTGGGTTCAACTCCCATCATCTTGCCTATTAAGGGCGTGGATAAAAGAGGGGTTTATCCGATAAATAAAGAAATGGGGTATTTGAAAGGCGTGATAGCCGAGATCAAAAAGTGCAAAAATGTGCTTGTTATCGGCGGCGGGTTTATCGGTGTAGAGTTTGCTGATGAACTTTCTAAAATCAAAGGTATCAGTGTTACGTTAGTAGAAATGTTTCCGCAGATACTTGCCAATTCTTTTGACTCTGAATTTTCGCAGATGGCCGAAGCACGGTTAAGGGAAAAGGGAGTCGTGGTTTTGACTAATACCAGGGTAGAGGAAATAATCGGGCAAGATAAAGTTGAAAGAGTGAAGTTTGCCGATGGGAAAGAAATTCCGGTTGATGGGATAATTCTTGGGGTAGGTTCCAAGCCGAATGTGAAAATAGCCGTAGATGCCGGATTAGAGATAGGTTCTTGCAAGGGTATTATGACCGATGAGTATATGCGCACATCAACCGATCCGGATATATTTGCGATCGGAGATTGTTCTTGTAAGAGAGATTTTTATACTCGTAAAGCGATTCCGGTGATGTTGGCTTCTACCGCGACCGCCGAGGCAAGGATTGCCGGAGCTAATCTTTATCAGATCAAAGTGATCCGTGAAAATAAAGGCACTATCGCGGTATATTCGACATACATAGACGGGTTAGTTTTAGGATCGGCCGGGCTCACCGAAAAAACCGCCCGCGAAGAAGGTTTCGAGATCGTTGTTGGAAGCATCGAAGGCGTAGATAAACATCCAGCTTCTTTGCCGGGTGCCTGTAAGGGCAGGATCAAGCTTATTTTTTCCAAGCAGTCTGGCATTATTCTAGGGGGTCAGGTAAGTTGCGGCATGTCATGCGCACAGATGATAAATATTATAGGAGTCGCGATTCAAAAGCGCATGTCGGCTACGGAACTGGAGACTTTGCAAGTTGCTACACACCCTTATTTGACAAGCGCCCCGACAATGTTCCCGATAGTTTTAGCGGCCCAGGATGTGTATGGAAAAATGTAACATGTTAGGTGATCATGATTAAAACAGAAGAAATTAACCGTTATATGGCGACAGGGGATTTTATTGATGAAGATTCCATTACAAATGCCCTGATTCTTAACCAAGATCCCGATTCGTTTAAGATCAGGGATATTTTACAGAAATCGCTCGCCATAGAAACACTTGATTTAAATGAAACCGCGGCATTATTGAACGTGCGTGATGATAGTTTGTGGGATGAAATATTTGAGACGGCAACAATAGTAAAAAAGAAAGTATATGATAACCGTATTGTAACTTTCGCCCCGCTTTATTGCAGCAATCTTTGTATTAATAATTGCGCGTATTGCGGGTTTAAAAGCGATAACACTATAGAAAGGAAAAAATTATCTCTTGATGAGATAAGCCAAGAGGTAGAGGTATTGGCTGGTGAAATAGGCCATAAGCGCTTAGTAACGGTATATGGGGAGCATCCCGATTCAGATGTTCATTACATTGCCGATTCTCTTAAAGCCGTTTATTCAGTAAAAGTTAAAACCAAGAATGGATACGGCCAGATTCGCCGGGTCAATGTGAATTGCGCTCCGCTTTCAATAGCGGATCTTGCCATATTGAAGGAAGCCGGTATAGGGACGTATCAAGTTTTTCAGGAGACATACCACCGCAGAACATATCAGAAATACCATCCGGCTTCAACGGTAAAAGGGAATTATCACTGGCGGCTCTATTGCATGCACCGGGCATTAGAGGCTGGTATTGATGATGTGGGTATAGGTGTTCTGTTCGGTTTGTATGATTGGAAATTTGAAGTGATGGGTCTGGTATCTCATGCCCGTGAGTTAGAGAAACGCTTTAGCGGTGTCGGGCCGCATACTGTTTCTATTCCCCGTCTTGAGCCCGCTATGAACGCGGCGCGCGTGTTAGAAACTGGATATAAAGTTTCAGATGATGAGTTTAAGCGTCTTGCCGCGGTGATCCGGCTTGCTATTCCCTATACAGGGATGATCTTGACTGCCCGGGAGAGTCCGGGAATAAGGCATGAAATAATTCCTATTGGGTGCACGCAAACCGACGCGTCTTCACGTATAGGAATCGGAGTATACAGCAAGAAATATCTTAGCCAGGAAGAAAATCGGCAGCAATTTTTATTGGGAGATACCCGCTCTCTTGATGAAGTTATTGCTGAGTTGGCAGGCATGGGGTTTATCACATCATTTTGTACTGCCGGTTACCGTTGCGGCAGAACGGGGGATCGCATTATGGAGCTTTTACGTTCCGGCAAAGAGGGGCAATTTTGCAAATTGAATGCTATCCTGACATTTCGGGAATGGCTTGATGATTTTGCCAGTTCAGCAACGAAAAAGGCAGGGGAAGAGATAATAGCAAAAGAAATAAAAGAGGTCAAAGAGCGGTTGCCTTTATTTTATCCGACATTGGTTGAATATTATAAAAAAATCAAGAGCGGCGAAAGAGACATTTATTTTTAGGAGAATATTATGAAACAAATAGTTGTTATCAGTGGAAAGGGCGGAACGGGCAAGACCGTGATTACCGGGGCATTCGCCGCTTTGGCGAAAAATAAAGTCATGGCTGATTGCGATGTGGACGCGGCGGATTTGCATTTGTTATTACAGCCCAAGATAAAAGAACGGCACGATTTTAGAAGCGGATTAAGCGCCGCGATAGACAAAAAGACCTGCCAGCAATGCGGCAAGTGTATTGCCGTGTGCCGTTTTAATGCCATAAGTGACAGTTTTGTTATTGACCCTGTGTCTTGCGAAGGATGCGCTTTTTGCAGCCATATTTGCCCGGTTGGGGCTATCAGGATGAAAGAAAACCTCGCGGGAGAATGGTTTATTTCAGAAACACGCTTCGGTCCTATGGTGCATGCTAAGCTTGGGATTGCAGAGGAGAACTCAGGGAAATTAGTGTCTTTGGTGAGGAAACAGGCGAAAGAATTGGCAGAGAAGAATAATTGCGACTGGGTGATTATTGACGGCGCTCCGGGCATAGGGTGCCCGGTTATCGCTTCGCTTTCAGGAATTGACTGCGCGGTTGTGGTAACCGAGCCTACGTTATCCGGATTGCATGACGCCGCTAGAGTTATTGAGGTAACGAAACATTTTAACGTTCCAGCGCAGTTGATAATTAATAAATATGATTTAAACGCGGAGATGTCAGAGAAAATAGAGAACTATTGTAAAGCTAACAACATTCCTCTAATCGGCAAGGTAAAATTTGATAAAACGGTAGTTGAATCTATGGTAGAGGGTAAGACAATAATTGAACATAAGGATTCGGCGGTAAAGGATGAGATTTGCCGTATTTGGGAAAAATTGCGATCTTAAATATAGGAATATTATGGATAGGCGGGATATTCACGTTCTAAAATATTTTTCATCGTATGTGAGTGTTTCTGACGGAAAGGTAATCAATATTACTGATCCGACGCTTACTTATTGTCCCTTAGCGGAACATTTGTATAAGGATTTCAGGGGTAAGAGTCACAGTGATAAAGATGCCATCAAAAATGTCATAAAGATGGCGATCGAGTCAAAAATTAAAGATTACGGGTTCTTTACTGATGAGAGAAAGATTTTATTTAATGATGTCGCGATACCGTACGGCGCGTCAGAAATGATCAGTTTTTCATTGAGAAAAAAGGTGATTGACGCGGCGGTTGTAGTCTGCGACGGGGCAGGCACGGTGATTACCGATAAGCCCAAGATTGTTCAAGGTATTGGCGCCCGGATGAATAGCCTATTGATGACTTCTCCTGTTAAAGGGATAATCAAGAAGCTTAAGTCGTTTGGCTGCCAGGTAGTCTTTGAAAACGCGCTTATTGATCAGGCGCGCGGGGTTCAGGAGGCGGTAAGGGCCGGGTATAAAACCATAGTGGTTAGCGTATGCGGTCATTCCGCGGAGAATTTAAAAGCGATTCGTTCGATAGAAAAAGAATATGATGTCAGCGTAATTACTTTAGCAGTGTGCACGACCGGGATAACTAAAGATAAGATTAATATCATACGCGACCACGCTGATTTAGTGTGGAGCTGCGCTTCTTCTGATGTGCGCCGGATAATCGGCTCTTTGGCGATATTGCAGTTATCCCGGCAGATACCGGTATTTGTTTTAACCGAAAAGGGGTTAGATTTTGTTGCAGCGTATTCTCGTAACAAGGAAATTATAGATGATTTAGACAGTAAAAAACAATATCTTGCTTCAAATGAACCAAGCGGACAGCCTGTGTATCTGGGGAATTTTAAGGTATTTATCAGAGAGTGTAAATTACCGGTTAATGCCCGGAAAGAGCCTATTTTTGAAGATAAGAATGAATACGCGTCCGTATAGATAGATCGTATCCGGAGGATGTTTATATAAAAGATTCGGTTAATAAGGAAGAAACGGTGGGTTATCCTAAAGAGGTTATAAGCCTTTTAAATGACCCTAAGTTTTTTGGCAGGATAAACGATCCCGCGGCTTCTTCATATTTAAAAGGTCCCTGCGGGGATTTTATGGAGTTTTATTTAGTGATAGAAAACAATAAAATCACGGACATCAGGTATTATACGGATGGATGCGGGGCTACCCGGGCATGCGCCGCAATGGTTGCACATTTGGCTTACGGCAAAAATGTAAAGGATGCTTTATCTATTTCGGCGGGAGAAGTGATTAAACGACTGAAAGGTTTACCGGAGGATCATCTGCATTGCACTATTCTATCGGTAAGCACGCTTTATCGGGCAATAGCGGATTATTTATTGAAAGCATGATTATAACAAAACAGAAGCCATTAGATGAAATAGTTAGTTACATCAAGAATGACTCGGCTGTTTTCTTGATTGGTTGCGCTCTTTGCGCGACTGCCTGTAAAACCGGAGGAGAGGTTGAGACAAAGGCAATGGCCGGATTATTGAGTGCTAAAGGCAAAGAAGTAACCGGATGGGATATCCTTAATCCGGCGTGTTATATTTTAGAGTCAAAGAAATTGCTTCGGAGAAAAGAAAGAGAAATAACCGAAGCGGATTCCATTGTTAGCCTTGCCTGCGGTGGAGGTACCCAGGCGATAGCCGAGATTATAGGCAAACCAGTTTATCCGGCAAATGATACGTTATTTCAAGGAGAGATAATCCGGCTTTCTCCGCAGGAAGACCGTTTTGAGAAGAAATGCCTTATGTGCGGAGAGTGCATTGTCGGTGTTACCGGTGGTATTTGTCCGGTAACACGCTGCCCTAAGGGGCTTCGCAGCGGCCCTTGCGGAGGCGTTAATAAGGGTAAATGTGAAGTTGACCCTGAGCGGGATTGCGCATGGGTGCTGATCCATAACAGGCTAAAGGAGCTTGGACAACTTCAGAATTTACAAATACAAAATAAGCCGCGGGATTATCGTAAAGAACGAGATTACGTTTTAGTTAATAAGCGATAGCAAAATGGAGAGAAATATGGAAACCAAAGAAGCGGAATATTTAGAACAGGAGAAGCGCCTTAAGGAAAAGATGGCGAAGGTAAAACACCCTCTTATTGTTATGAGTGGTAAAGGCGGAGTAGGTAAATCGACGGTAGCGGTAAATCTTGCGTATGCATTGTCACTTTCGGGCAATTTGGTGGGTATTTTAGATATTGATCTTCACGGTCCTAATATTGCTAAGATGTTGGGAATAGAAAAACAATCGCTTTATAATTTTGAATTCGGGATCCAGCCGGTGGGGGTTTCGGATAATTTAAAGGCAGTGAGTGTCGCGCTTACCGGATACAATTCCGATCAGCCGATTATCTGGCGGGGGCCGTTGAAAACAGCGGTTATAAGGCAATTTTTAGCTGATGTTAATTGGGGTGACCTGGATTACCTTGTTATCGATTCGCCCCCGGGAACAGGCGATGAACCGTTAAGCGCCTGTCAATTAATTCCCAATGTGACCGGGATCATTATAGTGACTACACCACAGGATGTTGCCATACTTGACGCGAGAAAGAGCGTATCATTCGCCAAGGAGATAAAGATTCCGGTTGTAGGTATTATTGAGAACATGAGCGGGTTTGTTTGCCCTCACTGCCACGGAGAAGTAGATATTTTTAAGAAAGGCGGCGGCGAAAAGGCGGCGCAGGAGTTGAAGGTGCCGTTTTTGGGCAGGGTTCCGTTTGAACCGGAATTTGTTGAATTTGGCGATAAGGGTACGCCATTTGTTTCATTTGGGCACAAAACGAAGTCAGCCGAGTCTTTCGTAAAGATTGTGGCAAAAATAAAAGAATTCGTCGGAGATACGAAATGAAAAAAGGATTTCAATATATCTACGGCCCTGTTCCGTCTTGGCGGCTGGGTAGTTCCTTGGGCATAGATTTGCTTTCGCAAGCAGAGAAGATCTGCAATTTTGATTGTCTTTATTGCCAAATAGGGCAGGTTAAAGAATATGCAAGTGAGCGGAAGGTTTATGTGCCTGTTAAGGCGGTTATTGAAGAACTCCAAAAATTGCCGGAAACCAATATTGATTATATTACTTTTTCCGGAAGGGGAGAGCCTACCCTGGCGGCCAATTTAGGCGAGGGGATTAAGGCGGTAAAGTTAATCCGCAAAGAGCCGGTTGCGGTTTTGACTAATGGTTCTTTGATGGGGATGGATGAGGTAAGAAAAGAGATTATTTCGGCGGATTTTGTTGTTGCCAAGTTAGATGCCCATTCCCCCGAATCTTTACAGAGTATCAACAGGCCTGTTAAGGGAGTAGAGTTTGGAAATATCGTAGAAGGAATAAAGGTTTTTAGGAAAAGTTATAAAGGGAAATTGGCTTTGCAGATGATGTTGATAGACAACAATAGAAATGACGTTAATAAACTAATATATCTGGCGAATTATATCAAACCGGATGAGGTTCAGGTCAATACTCCGTTAAGGCAATGCAGTGTCAGGGCATTATCCAAAGAAGATATTTTTAAAATAAAAAATAACTTTCTTGACGCTTGCGCTGGAATACAGGTAGTCTCGGTGTTTGATGAAAGAGATGGCAAAGACATAGTTTCCTTAAGCGATGAGGATACGTTAAAAAGAAGGGGTAAGGTTAAATAAGATAAAGTTATGAAAACATACATAGATTGTATTCCTTGTTTTTTTAAGCAGGCGCTTGAGGGCTGCCGGATCGTGCGAATAAGTCCAAAACAGCAAAAAAAGATTATTGATGCGTTTGCCTGCGAGATACCCAAGATATCCCTTAATGCAAGTCCCCCGGAGATAGCCCGGATTGGTTATAGGCTTTTAAGCGATGTAGGTTTTAATAGAGATCCGTATCAGGCTATAAAGCAGAAAAGCAACCGTTGCGCGTTAAGGTTATTAGGAAAATTGAAGACAAAAGTTGACCGTGCCGGGGACAGGCTTCTTGAGGCCGCAGAATTAGCTATTGCCGGTAACATTATAGATTTTGGCGCGAAGAATAATTTAAACGTAAGAGAGGAATTGAAGAAAATACTCGCTGAGGAAAATAAAGTTATACGTAAACAATCGGTTTTTCATTATAAAGAATTCAGGCGGGCAGTTAGAAATGCAAGGGATATTTTATACCTGGCCGATAACGCAGGGGAGGTAGTATTTGACCGGATTTTGATAGAAGAGATAAAAAAGGAATATCCGGATAAGAACATCTATTACGCCGTTAAAGAAAAGCCTGTTATAAATGATGCGTTATTTGAAGATGCCAAGGTTTGCGGGATTGATAAAACGGCCAGAATAATTTCTAATGGCACGGACGCTCCGGGAACGCTTCTTAGGCTGTGTTCCAAGCAATTTAAGCAGATATATAAGCGCGCGGATATGATTATTAGTAAAGGCCAGGGGAACTTCGAGTCATTATCGAACGAAAAAAGGCCTATTTTCTTTTTATTCATGGTGAAATGCCCGGTAGTCGCCAAAGAGACCGGCTGCAAAATGGGTACCATAGTATTGTTTTACAACCTTAAAAATAAAAAATGGAACCATTAGAAATAAAAAAATATCCTGAAAAAGTATTACGGAAAAAGTCGCTTGAAGTAAAAGAGATTACCAGCAAAGAAGTAAGGCTCTTTGAAGTGATGCTCTTTACGATGCGTCACTTTGCCGGTATCGGCTTAGCTGCTCCGCAGATTGGAATTTCCAAAAATTTAATAGTCGCAGATATTGAAGGATGCGTGATCAAATTGGCTAATCCCTTGATCTTAGACGCAAAAGGCTCGGATAAAATGGAAGAAGGTTGTTTAAGTATGCCCGGTGTCGGCGTCGTCATAGAGAGGCCGGATCAGATTGTTGTAAGCGGATTGAACGAGAAGGGGGAAGCCGTTGAATTAAAGGCGCAGGGGCTTTTGGCGCGAGTATTACAGCATGAAGTAGACCATCTAAGAGGAAAGTTGATTATCGATTATATGGGTTTATTGGAGAAATTTACATTGCTTAAGCCGATGTTATCAAAAGTAAAGGATAAACATGCCAATTTATGAGTATAAGTGCAGGGATTGCGGGAAGGTAAGTGAGTTTTTAATCGGCGTTACTAAAGAGAAAGCCGAAATCAAATGTAGCTTTTGCGGCAACAAGAAATTAGACAAATTGCTTTCCCAAAGTTTTGTGGCCACGGGCGATCGTATTATTGGTTTGCAGGGAGGCAAGACATGTTGTGGCAGGGCAGAGCGGTGCGATACTCCGCCTTGTTCGGGAGACGGGGTTTGTAAGAGATGAAATTAGTTACTAAGGATATCCATTGTGCGGTTAAATCGTTGCATTATTTTACTAAGTATTCGGAAAAAGTAATTACGGTAGATGAATTGGTAAAAAAATTGAATATGCGCAGAGCTTTTTCGAGAAGGATTTTACAGGCCTTGAGCAGGCATAAAATATTGAAATCTTTTCAAGGACGCGGCGGCGGTTTTACGCTGAATGTTAGGCCGGATAAAATACGCATTATGGATGTTATGGATATTTTTTAAGAGTGTCGGTAGCTGATTTGAAAAGGTATCTGGAAAGGTAGAACAGGCAAATGAAAATAAAGGTTATTTTTGATAAGGCCGCTTCGGATAAGAAACTTAAAACTGGCTGGGGTATTTCTTTTCTCGTAGATGGAAAAATATTATTTGATACCGGAGAAAAAGGAGAATGGCTGCTTGATAATATGTGTTTTTTAGGCGTTGATATTAACAAAATTGATACGGTAGTGATTTCTCATGACCATTGGGATCATTGGGGCGGTCTTTGGGATTTGTTGACACAGAGGGCGGGACTTAAGGTTTATGCCTGCCCAAGATTTGGCAAGGAGTTTAAGGAGAGAGTTAAGAAATGCGGTGGAGAATTGATAGAAACCGAAAAAGTTACCGAGATTGCAGGCGGTATTTATACCACAGGAGAAATACCAGGGGCGTATAAAGGCAAATATATGGCAGAGCAAGCTATTGCCTTGAGAACAAAAAACGGCCTGACAATTATTACCGGATGCGCTCATCCGGGAATATTGAAGATGGCAGAAAAGGCAAAGACGAAATTCCCAGGTGAGTTAATTTACCTTGCTTTAGGCGGATTCCATCTAATGGATTCGGATAAACGGGCAATAGAGATAGTGGCGGAGAATTTTAGAAAGATGAACATAATAAAAGCCGGGCCTACCCATTGTTCCGGAGATATGGCAGAAGAAATTTTTAAGAGATTTTACGGGGATAATTTTATTCCGATTGAAATAGGCCAAGAGATAGAGGTTTGATAATATGGTAGGGCAAATTCTTAAAGAATTAAAAGCACACGCGCCTTTTACGATATTCGGCACACTTACCGGAATCTTTATTATGGTGTTTACGTTGAGATTGCCCTATGAGATTTCATACAATATTTTCTATGTATTGCATCCTTTACATGTATTTTTAAGCGCGCTGGTTACCGCGGCAATGTATAAACTTCATACCTGCCCCAGCGTAGGCGTCAATTGTATAAAAGGAAAGTGTAATTTTTGGGCTTTAATCATAATCGGCTATGTTGGTTCTGTGGGTATCGCGACTGTGAGTGATTCCTTAATCCCTTACGCAGCTGAAACTATGCTCGGCATGCCTAATAGAGGGGTGCATCTCGGTTTCATCGAAAAATGGTGGTTAGTTAACCCGTTAGCTTTTTTAGGTATTATTATTGCTTGGGTTAGGCCGCGGACAAAATTTCCTCATGCCGGGCATGTTCTATTAAGTACCTGGGCCTCTTTGTTTCATATGATTATGGCAAAAGTTGAAATTTCGGGCTGGTTTACTTACGCGGCTATTTTTATATTCATCTTTTTGGCAGTGTGGATTTTCTGCTGCGTAAGTGATATAGTTTTTCCGCTTTTATTTGTTAAAAAACAGATGACTTATAAGGATCTTTACGCACGAAACAAGATTCATTAATGAGATATTTACAGTTTTAAAGGAGAAGTTGGGTAAAAAAGGGCCGGGCGACAGGTTATAGTTAATGCCCGCTTAAGCCCTTTTAGCCATGTTACTGCCGAAAGCCCCCAGGGCTCTTTTAAGGAGTTGATTAAGGGAGAAAAGTTTAAAAATGTACGGCTTGAAGTTTTTTCTCTTGAGATTCTATAAGAATGCAAAAACTGTAAGCGTGCCACCCGAATTACCAAGAGGGTATTCGGTTGTCCTTTTTGTGACAGTGCAGATGTTAATATCCAAATGGATAAGGAATTTTTCGTGGAGTCGATAGAATTAGGAAGTAGAGGGAAGGAGGTAAAAAATGGGGATTAATATAGACGATAGCAATTTTAAAAAAGAGGTATTGGAAGAAGGTTTGCCTGTTTTGGTGGATTTCTGGGCAGTGTGGTGCGGGCCTTGCCTTAGAATGGCTCCCGTGATTGAACAAATTGCTAAAGAGTATAAAGGAAAATTAAAGGTTTGTATATTAGATGTGGATCAAGCGCCTAAGACAGTCGCCAGCTATGAAGTTATGAGCATACCGACGTTGGCGATTTTTAAGAATGGGAAAGTAGTGAATAAGTTTGTCGGCGCGGTCCCAAAGACAGAACTGGAAGCCGCGTTTAAGCCTTTTATATAATATAATGCGCAGGGGTGGCAGATGGGCATAGCAAAGGGTACTAAAGATTCTATCCATAAATCGGTTGTGACATGGGATGAAAAAGAAAAGGTATTTTTGTGCTCAATAGGGCATAAAACTATTAAAATAGCCGCTTCTTTGGGTGCAAAAACACACGATGATATGGTCACACCCGAAGAATTATTTGTGGATTCGGTTGAGGGGTTCATTAACACGCTTTTTTGGATTCGGCAAAGCGTAATAGTATCAAAATTGTAAGCTATGACAGCGAAGGGCAGGGGATCATTGGAAAAGCCGGAGATAAACCTATTTTTATCGAAATTAAGATTCAGCCCAGAATAGTTGTTTTTACGCGCGGCCAAATCGGAAAAACCAAAGAGCTTACAAATCTTGCCGGGAAAAATTGTGCTATAACAAGCCTTGTTACATGCAAAATTAGCATTTATCCGGAAATAAAAATAAGGTCATAATATGATTAATTTTAAACAGGTTGATGAGGCAAGAAAAATTTTAGGATTAGACGAAGAGGCGAGTATAGAAGAGATTAAAGATTCCTTCAGAAATCTAGCCCTTAAATTTCATCCGGATAGATGCAAGGATAAAGAAAAGAAATATTGCGAAGAAATGTTTAAAAAGATAAATCACGCTAAGGACATTATTGGAAGCTATTGCTCCAATTACCGGTATTCATTCAAAGAAAAAGAGATCAAGAAAAATGTCATGTCAAAAGAGGAATACGAGCATCTTAAAAGGTTTTACGACGGCTGGTTTGGAGACTTAGGTTTATGAGCGATGTCTTCGATGAACAGTATAAAAAATATGACACATGGTATGACAAGCATAAATTTGCATTTTTATCAGAATTAGAGGCGATAAAAAAATTCACGCCGAGGGATAAAAAAGGGCTGGAAATTGGCGTGGGCACAGGAAGGTTTGCCGCTGCCTTAGGGATAAAGTGGGGGATAGATCCTTCGCCCAGGATGCTTGATATCGCACAAGAGAGAGGTATAAATGTCAGAATGGCTTTTGGAGAAGATTTGCCTTTTTTGAATGAGTCTTTTGATTATGTGGCAATTATTATCACTTTATGTTTTGTGAATGATCCCAGAAAAGTTTTAGAAGAGGCATACCGTGTTTTAGAGAAAAACGGCAAAATAGTGATCGGTATCGTAGATAAAGAAAGTTTTTTGGGGAAGTACTATCAAAAAAAGAAAAGCGCATTTTATAAGCAGGCACGATTTTTCAGCGTTCAAGAGGTATGGAATTTGCTCAGAATGGTTGGTTTTTCTTCCCCTTCTTACTATCAAACAATATCTATTTTTCCGGATGAGATGAATTTAGTCCAAAAACCAAAGAGGGGGTTCGGCAAGGGTGGGTTCGTAGCGATCGGTGCTAAAAAACTATTAAGAGGGGGAAAATGAGCGGATTTGTCAATAAGTGCTTGGTAGTTTTTTCTTGTGTTCATAGAATTTGTCCCTTGTGCGCAATTTCCCGCAAGTTTCCTAGAGCAAAGCTCTCGAAGGTAGTTTTTCTTTGGGGCAAGATTTGTCCTTGCTGCAATATCTATTTTCTGGCTAAAAGGAGAAATCTTATAAAATGAATGAGATTGAAATAGATTTAACACAGTTACAGCCCGGAGAAGGCGGTGTTATCAAGGATTTACAGGGTGGCCACGGCTTTGTCAGAAAATTACAGGGACTTGGGGTGCGGCAGGGTAAGAGAATCATTAAGGTGAGCTCTCATTTTTGGCGCGGGCCTCAGACGGTAGAAGTGGATAATGTGCAGATCGCCATTGGTTTTGGCATGGCAAAAAGGATTATGGTCATAGTTAAGCGATGAATATTATAAAAAAGTTTAGCATGAAGAATATTTATTTGTGTGTCATTGTGGTTTTAGCCAGCGGTGTTATTGCATTATATATGGGCAATTATGCCGGTATTGTTAATAAACCGATAGCAGTTTCGCCCGATTCTACATTGAGACAAATTGCCCAAAGTAATAATATCCCTGTTAAAAAAAATTCTGCATATTTTAAGCCACGATGATCCTTCGATCTGGAAAGTATCGCGTAATCAGCCGATACGAACAATACCTATCGATTCTAATGTTATAAGAGCGGCAGTATCACATATTAAAGAAGAGCTTGGTTTTATAAAATATGCCGTGAAATTAATTTTTTTAGCGTTTTATTTATCTTTTATATTATTGTTTATCTTTAATCTGAAGAATATAGGTAAAGCACGGGCCATTGTATTGATATGTACCGTCCTGATATTTGGCATTGCGTTTGGCGCAACACCTAACCCCATGGAATCCCTTGTTAAGGTGTTTAAACTATTCAATAAAATGGAAGGAGAGGGGAAGATACTTATAAGCATCTTTTTTATTTTTACCACATTTTCATTAATCGGTTCGAAATTTATATGCAGTTGGGGTTGTCCGATAGGAGCGTTGCAGGAATGCCTTTTCAATGTTATGGGTTGCAGGAGTAAGCATAGTATCAGAATTCCATTTTGGTTATATTCTATGTTAAGGATGTTTATATTCGGTGTATTTTTGGTTCTTTTATTTGGTTTTGGAGACGCGGTTGTTTATGGAATTAAGGATTTTGTGGTATACCATCACGTGAATTATTTCAAGATATTCAATTTCCATGAGTTAGCGAAGATAGCATTATATACTTTACCTGTTTTTATCATCTTAAGCTTATTTATTTTTAGACCTTTTTGCCATTGCGTATGTCCTTTCGGGCTGTATTCTTGGTTATTAGAAAATATCTCCATAAATAGGATACATATTGATACAGAGAAATGCATACGGTGCGGGAAATGCGTGAATGTATGCCCTACAAGCGCTATGAAAGATATTTATAATAAAAAGGTTTATTTCCTTGCGGAGTGCTGGTCTTGCGGTAAGTGTAAAGATATTTGTCCTGTTGGCGCCATAACGTATGCGAGATAACAAATTAATTGTGATGATTATTGAGAGATGAGCATAGATAAGATCTTATTAATAGGTAACCCTAACGTCGGCAAGAGCGCGATATTTTCCCGTCTTACCGGAGCGAAAGTAGCCATTTCTAATTATCCCGGGACAACGGTTGAATTTACTCAAGGTAAATTAAAGATCGGCGATAAGACCGCGGTGATTATTGACGTGCCGGGAACGTATACTCTAGAAGCGACCTGTAAGGCCGAAGATGTAGCTTGCCGCATGCTGCAAGAAGGAGGTGTTGTCGTTAATGTCGTAGATGCCACAAACCTGGAAAGAAATTTGTCTTTGACTTTACAGCTTCTGGAAAAAAATATTCCGGTTATAATGGCGTTGAATATGTGGGATGACACAAAGCACCGTGGTATAAATATTGATATCAAAAAGTTGGAAGAACATCTGGGGGTGCCGGTTGTGCCTGCCTGCGGCCTAACCGGAGAGGGCATTAAAGAATTAATCAGCCGCTTGACCGAGGCAAAAATAGTAAAATTGTCCGCTCTTTCCGATGGCCAGAGATGGGAGAAGATAGGCAAGGTTGTTGAAGAAGTTCAAAAGTTGACCCATCGGCATCATACGCCGCTGGAGATATTGGAAGATTTGAGTATTAAGCCCTTTACCGGTCTGCCTATCGCCATAGGCGTAGTTTATTGTTCCTTCTGGTTAGTTCGTTTTATTGGAGAGGGTTTGATCGGAACTTTGTTCACGCCCCTGTTTGAGAAATTATGGCTTCCGCTAATGATGAAATTAAGCGGGTTATTAGGAGAAGTGGCATTTCTGCATCATATCTTCATCGGGAATTTAATAGGCGGCAATATTGATTTTGGCCAATCCTTCGGGCTATTGACGACCGGGCTTTATGTGCCGATAGCTATGGTTTTGCCTTATATTTTCAGTTTTTATCTTATATTGGGGATATTAGAAGATTTTGGGTATCTTCCCCGATTAGCCGTTCTCACGGATAATTTTATGCATCATTTAGGGCTACACGGGTATGCGATAATTCCTTTTATTCTAGGGTTGGGCTGTAACGTGCCCGGAGCGCTGGCTACCCGGATATTGGAAGAACGCCGCGAGAAATTTATCGCCGCTACTTTGATGGCGGTCGCGATTCCTTGTATGGCGCAAATTGCCATGATCGTTGGGTTAGTTGGGCAGAGAGGCGGAAAATACGTAGCCGTTGTTTTTATGACTCTTTTTATTCTTTTGATCATCAAAGGAGTATTCTTAAATAGGGTTTTGAAAGGCGCCAGCCCGGAGATATTAGTTGAGATCCCGCCTTACCGGATACCGCAAGTTCAAGCTGTACTTAAAAAACTTTGGATGCGAGTATCCGGTTTTTTAGGCGAAGCCCTGCCGTATGTGCTTTTAGGAGTGTTTGTTGTGAATATTTTGTATATGCTGAACATAATAGATTTCCTGGCATATGTTTTTACACCGATTCTAACCGGACTATGGGGGCTTCCTAAAGAGGCTATTTCTGCGTTGGTGGTAGGGTTTTTGCGAAAAGATGTTGCCGTTGGCATGCTTGGGCCGCTTGGTTTAACTGCAAAGCAATTGGTAATCGGTTCCACGATTTTAGCTGTTTATTTTCCCTGCATTGCTACGTATATGGTTTTAATCAGAGAGCTGGGGATAAAAGACGCCCTTAAAAGCGCGTTTATTATGATAGTAGTTGCGTTGGTTACCGGCGCGACTCTTAACCTTCTGCTTGTTTAACCCTATTCCACGTACGGTAGCATAGTTTAGCCTGCCCGGTAGAGTTTCCTTTTGTCCCCTAATCTTTTCGGATTAGGGGTTTTGTTTTTAACTCCTCGGGTCCTTGGAAGGGGGTGTCGGGTGAGGGTCGGGCGAGGCGCGGGGAGCCAATGATTATAACCTAAAAAATCGATGTCCATGTCCATGCAATTGGAGTTTGGGCATCTATGGTCAAACCTGCCAGAATAAGTGCCCAGCGTCGGAAAACAGGCGATTTTAGGGGTATCCTGCGGGCGTCCGGGAGGGCTCAAAAAGGCCATTTTGATGGACAAGGATGGACACGTAAATGTCCACTAAATCGAAATGTCTACTGGGGAGTGGACATTTTGGGCACATAATAGCTCGGGGGCTTAAAGATAGCTTGACTTTTTGTAACAAAAAATATATACTTTTTGTGACAAGAAAGAGGTGTTGAAAATGGCACAAAGCATTGAGAATATGATAGTTAGCAGGATTTATGGCAACAAGAGGGGTTGGGTCTTTACCCCAAGCTTCTTTTATGACCTAGGAAGTCGTGTAGCGATAGCTCAATCTCTGCTTAGATTAGCAAAATCAGGAACCATACGTCGTCTGATGAGGGGTCTATATGATTATCCTATAAAACATCCGGATTTTGGCGATCTCCCGCCCAATTATAACCGTGTTGCGAAAGCATTGGTCGGACGAGATAATTTGAAAATTCAGCTTTCCGGTGCATACGCCGCCAATCTGTTAGGTTTAACAGAGCAAGTTCCAGCAAAGATTGTTTTCTTTACAGATGGTCCTAATCGGAAAGTGCAGATTGGAAAGCAGAAGATCGTCTTGAAAAGAACAACACCGAAAAATATGGCAACAGCCGGATGCATAAGCGGGTTAGTTATTCAGGCCCTACGCTATTTAAAGCAGATAAACGTAGATTCGGTTATCGTAGCAAAGCTTAAGAGGCGATTATCTAATAAGGATAAAAGCACACTTATGAATGATATTCGTTATGCGCCTGTATGGATAGGAAGCATCTTTAGAAAAATACAAGAGTGAGATAATCAGAGGTATCAGCAGGCGTCCTATTTAGTTACACCCTGCCAAATGGGTATAAAAGACTTCTTACTTTTAGCACCCCGCTATATGTAGGGTGTTATCAAATAGGACGTCTACGTATGCTATAAATTCCCAAGCGTATGAGACTATAGCAATGCTCACTAATTAGTGAACATTTAAGGCTGGCAGTGATTCCGAAAGCAAAATTTTATTGACATATATATCCTAAGGTATATAATCTAATATAATCTCATATAGTTAAAATACGAGTTTTAAAAAAAGTCGTTATGCCCAATACCTTTAATCAAAGATTAGAGAATCTTCCCCCGGAAATCTGGTCAAAAATCACCAAAATAGAGGAATTAAAAGGTCAGTGGATAAGTGGTGCACGGTTGAGCCCCCAGGTGTTAGGTCGCCTTAAAAGATCGGTTCTGGTTACCTCAACCGGAGCTTCTACGCGTATCGAAGGCGCCAGGCTTTCCGATGAAGACATAGAAAAGCTTATGCGTGGCATTTCAATTCAGAAATTTGCCGACCGCGATAAACAAGAAGTAAAAGGATACTATGAGTTACTCCAAAATGTCTTCGATTCCTGGAAGCATATCCGTTTTTCCGAAAACGCAATCAAGCATTTTCATAAAGAACTCCTAAAATACGTCCAAAAAGACAGGCTTCATCGGGGCGAGTATAAAAAAACTGAAAATAAAGTCCATATGATTGATACCGAAGGGAAATCTGTCGCTATTCTTTTCGATACTACGCCCGCATATCTTACGCCTATAGAAATGCAAGAATTAGTTGAAGCAGCGCAAAATGCCTTTAAAGAAAATAAATATCCCCCTTTATTGATTATAGGGAATTGTTTGGTTGAATTCTTGAAAATTTATCCGTTTCAGGACGGCAATGGCCGGATTTCCCGCATCCTTACGAATTTGCTTTTATTGCAGGCCGGTTATCAGTATATGCCGTATGTTTCGCACGAAAAGTTGATAGAAGATAACAAGGCCGACTATTATATGGCCCTAAGAAAAAGCCAGAAAACATTAAAAACCAAACCTAATATTATTCCTTGGCTGGATTTCTTTCTATCAGTGGTTTATAAGCAGTCTCAATTGGCCGTTGAACTGTTATCCAAGGAAAACATTGAAAAATTGTTATCGCCTAAGCAAATCGCTGTCTGGGAATATTTACAGACTGTTGTTGAGGCAGCACCGAAAGATATCTCAAAAAATGCCAAAGTTGCCCAGCCAACAGTAGCCCAAGCGTTAGATAAGTTAATTCGCCTTAAAAAAGTTGAGCGCATCGGCCTTGGCAGGAGCACAAGGTATAGGAAGATTTAGATATGAATTACTGGTGAGGTATCAGCAGGCGTCCTATTTAGTTACGCCCTGCCAAATGGATATAAAAACTTCTTACTTTTAGCGCCCCGCTATATGTAGGGTGTTACCAAGTAGGACGTCTACGTAAACTAAAGGATTAATTGCAAGCAGGATAAAGAGTTATGATAATCACCAAGGGATGAACCGAACGTAAGTGAAAAAGAAAGAGTTGTTATAAAGGATAAGTTATATGGCATTCGATGATAGTCCGATAGTAGATGAGAATTCAAAAACCAGCCAAGAGTCCATTCTTGCTGTAAGAAGTTTTTTTACGAAAAAAGCAGGTTTTATAGCGAGAGAAATTGCAGACGATTATGGCATCGATATAGAGGTTGAATTAGTTCTTGAATCATCAAAAGCATCTGCATGGTCTTTTCCTATTCAAATCAAAAGCAATGCGCAAGCAACGACTGTAAAACATGGTGGCAAACAATTTATAACATTTTCATTTTTGACTTCGAGATTAGGTTATTTATGCCGAAGGTTTCCTGCTTATGGAATAGTTGTTCTATATGATGAAGGTAGGAAAAGCTGTTTTTATGATTATGTTGAAAATATAATTAAACGAGTAACCGATCAAAGGGATAATGAAGAGTGGAAGAGACAAGATAATGTAAATATTAATATTCCGATAGATCAATTACTCTCTGAGGCAGAAATTAATAAAATATCGGGAAAGATAAAAAGACGCTTTGAAAATTGTAGCGTACTTATTTCTGAGCATGGAAACAAATTTGATATACCATCCTTATTTACGGCTCAAAAAGATCCATCGGATTTTGACTCTCCGTGGAAAATTATAAAATTTATCGAAAATTACGGTATAGCATTGTTTAATAAGCAAGACTACTTATTAGTAGATTTTTTGTTATCTAAGTTGACTTTTTCACAGATAAATCAATCTTCAAAGTTATTATTTATTGCTGCATTAACATATGAAGGAATGGGGAAATATATAGATGCTGAATATTTTGTGAACAAATGTTTGCAACAAACAAGTGAATATTCCGCTGAAGAAAAGATATTTTTGAAATACCTTAAATCCGAAATCGAATGTGCCTTTGGTAATCTATCATCACAAGAGTACGAATCAGGAATGCAATATGTGTTCGATCACCTTGAAGAAGGAGAATTACGTCTCTGCGTCAAAGCAAGATTACTGCATTTGAAGATATGCAAAACAAACATCGATAAGGAAGGTTTAGAAAAAATATTGCTTGAAATCGGCGAGATAGTTGATTCAGTTGATAAAACTACGTTATCGGCAGTAATGAAATATCATTATAAAGTTTATTTAGCGACCGATATGTTTTTCATTCTTGCCAACCTCTTAACTCGTTTAGCCGGTGAAATAAAAATAAGAGAAATAATATATAGGCATGTTTCACTTAAAGAAAGAATTGATGCGGCACATATATTATTGCCAATATTGAAAGTCGCATCTGAGATATATCAGACAGCCCTTGACTTTGCAACCAAGGGCAACGACAACCTATTAAAGGGATATATATACTATGGACATGGGCTTGTTTCATTTTTAATTGATTCAAATTTGCTTTTATTAAATAAAGCTTCATCGGGCTTAAAAGAGGTCAGTAGTATTTATAAGATGGTAGTAGTCGCTTATGAATATTTTGTTAAAGCCGGGCTTATGCGTAATGCGTACAAAGCAATATCGGTAGCATACGATATTAATAAAACTTGCCAATTATTTTTTAAATTAAATATTACTGGCACGAATGAAGAAAAATTATTATCAATAATGAGAAAAATGGAGGCAGACCTTGGAGTACCTGGGTACATTTCTGATGTTGAAAACAATTATAATAAATTTGTAGAAATAAGAAATACAAATCCAGAAACCCAATGGCAAAGCATGTCCGTAGATGAAAAAGAAAAATATGTTAAGGATTTTATTAAGATAGCGGGCATACCTCAAGATCGGAAAGTAAATGTAATGGCTGATATGGTTTTTCTATCTGAAGCTGCAAAAGCTCTTGAGGGAAGCGGCTTTCAAGTATTGCAAAATCTAAAGCATACCGAATCAAGAGAAACTATGTATGCCTTTCCCTTAAAATATATATTGGAATGTAATAAATGTGGATTTAGGACACCAGAAGGAAGTACCTTGGATGAACTTTTAAACCATAAAAAACGATATCATCCCCATATATGCTTGTAGAAATAAGCACGAAGCTTAACAAGAGGAGTTTTGGCGACACAACACTTAATCTAAGACATGAATCATATGCCAATATTTGAAGGAGTGAGCATTTATTAGGTATCAGCAGGCGTCCTATTTAGTTACACCCTGCTAAATGGATATAAAAAACTTCTTACTTTTAGTGCCCCGCCATATGTAGGGTGTTACCAAATAGGACGTCTACGTAAACTAAATATCTGGAAACTCTATTGGATGCGCGCAGATTTAAAATGGCATTTGTATGAGGAATATTCCACTTTAGATGAATTGCTCAAGGAAGTCAAGGATGATCCAAACGGATGCTTCTGGGGATAAGAGATATTTGACCGTATGGCCAAGTTCCGCACGATGATACTGAGAACAATACAAATTGTGTATAATAATGAAATGAAGGAAGAAGATAATGACTAAAAAATTACGGAATATTGAAGGCGGAAAGGTTGTTTTATACAAAAAAGGGCTTGAGGTCCAATTGAGGGAGGAAACCGTTTGGCTTAACCAGGCCCAGATGGTTTTACTATTTCGGAAAACAAAACAAAATATTAGTTTGCACATCAATAATATCTTCAAAGAAGGAGAATTGCGTAAGGATTCAGTTATCAAGGAATGCTTGACAACTGCCAACGACGGGAAAAAGTATAAAACCTCATATTACAATCTGGATGTCATTATATCCGTTGGATACCGTATTAAATCCAAACAAGGAACTCTTTTTCGTATTTGGGCGACAAGGGTATTAAAACAGCATTTAATAGAAGGTTATACGATAAATGAAAAACGGCTTAAAAGACAGGAACAAAAATATTTTAAACTGAAAAATGCAGTCAATTTGATAGGCAATGTTGTGCAGATAGAAAATCTTTCGCCAGAAGCAAAAGGACTGGCGCAGGTAATTTCTGAATATACCCGAGCGTTGGATATTCTGGATGATTTTGACAATGGAAGATTAAAGGAGCCAAAAGGCAAAAAAAGCGGCAAATACAAAATGACCTACCAAGAAGCAAGGGCTATTATTGAAACGATGAAAGAAAAGTTTAAGGATTCTGATATCGTTGGCCAAGAAAAAGACCAAGGTTTTAAAAGTTCGCTCGGAGCGATTTATCAAAGCGCTGGCGGTAAGGATGCATATCCGACAATTCAGGAAAAAGCAGCGCATTTGTTATATTTCGTGACAAAGAACCACAACTTCGTGGATGGCAACAAGCGAATTGCCGCGGCACTATTTATTTGCTTTCTAAAGGGCAATGGAATTCTGTATCGCAAAGATGGTAGCCGTATTATTGATGATAATGCCCTTGTTGCCTTGACCCTCATGATCGCCGCAAGCAATCCGAAAGAAAAAGATGTGATGGTGAAAGTGATTACGAATTTGATTTGTTAATAATGGGAGATTATTAATGGAAAAGAAATTATCAAAAGATAAGCTTATTGAAAAAGCTGAAAGTCTCGGCATTGATATCAAGGGAGAACCTATCTATCAAAGCAGTTCAGGCAGACATGAATTCGCGAGCGAATATGAAATTCAAAGAAGAATAATGGAGAAAGAATCCCATAACCGCGCAACTAGACTTTTCTGGCTTGCATTGATATCTGCTTTAGCTTCTTTGGTGAGCGCCATTGCTGCTTGGACAGCAATCTTAAAGTAGTAATGCAAATTGTTTCAGTTTTTTATAGATCTAAGTCGATGAACGGCTATGACCAATTTTGGATTCATATACAACCAAAGGATGTTTGCAAATGACTCAAAATAAAACAGATACGAAAAAGAAGGTTTTTCTGAGAACCTTCGGCTGGCCAGTGGCAGAGTTATAGTAATGCGATGAGGAGCTTGGCCGAGGCTATTTTAGGCTAGAGGCGATAGGCTATAGGCGAGAGGAAAATATGGGCAAAGGGTTTGAACAATTACAGGTTTGGCAGAAGGCGAAAGACTTGGCAGTTCTGGTCTATAAGACCACGAGTGATGGGAAAATTGCCAAAGATTTTAGCCTTCGTAACCAAATGCGCCGTTCTGCTATCAGCATAGCCAGCAATATTGCCGAAGGCGACGAACGAGATACGGACAAGGAGTCTGTTAGGTTTTTCTATATCGCGAAAGGATCGCTTGCCGAGTTACGGACACAGCTCAGGATCGCTCTGGAAGTTGATTTTCTGGATAAGGACGAATTTGCCAAGGTCGAGCAGGATTGTGCAGAGATTGGCAAGATGTTGGGTGGGTTAATTAAGCATAGATCAGGCGATAGCAGGCTATAGGTTTTAGGTGAGAGGCGATAGGAAGAGCGCGGATCTATAGCCCATAGCCTATCGCCTATAGCCTTTTTTATTAGGGTCCTTGGAATGGGGCTTGGGTGAGGGTCGGGCGAGGCGTGGGGAGCCAGTGATAGTGGTCAAAAAAATCGATGTCCATGTCCATCACTTTTGGATTTTGGGCATAAGTTGGTCAACCCGGCCAAAATAAGCGCCCAGCGTCGGAAAATAGGCGATTTTAGGGGTATCCTGTGGGCGTTCGGGAAGGTCAAAAAAGGCCATTTTGATGGACATCGATGGACACGTAAATGTCCACTATATCGAAATGTCTCATAAATAGTGGACATTTCCGGCCGGTGGACATTTTAGGGTGTGAAATGGCTCCGGAGTTTAAAAACAGCTTTACTTTATGTCAGAAGTGCTATATATTATTTCTGACAATGAAAAGCGATTAATATGACAGAATCCATTGAGAGTAAAATACTTCGTCGAATTATCGGCAAGAAAAAAGGCTGGGTGTTTGCCCCAAGTCATTTTCTTGATCTTGGCAATCGTGCGGCTATTGATCAGGCGTTGAGCCGGTTAGTTCGATCTGGTGACATTCGCCGGTTAGCGCGCGGGCTTTATGATTATCCACGGAAACATCCGGATTTTGGAGAAATGCCGCCAGACGTTAATCGTATAACTGCCGCGCTTGCCGAAAAAGATAATCTTAAGATTCAACCGTCCGGAGCATATGCGGCTAACTTGCTAGGGTTGTCCGAGCAAGTACCGGCAAAGATTGCTTTATTGACAGACGGCTCTACCCGGGTGGTTCAAGTTGGTAACTGGCACATTATGTTTAGGAAGACATCGCCAAAAAATATGGCGACTGCCGGGCGCGTGAGCGGCTTGGTTATTCAGGCTCTACGGTACATGAAACAAAGAAATATCGACGATAAAGTAATTAATTCGCTTAAAAGAAGATTATCGGCCGAGGATAAGAAACAGCTTATCAACGATATTCGTTATGCCCCGGCTTGGATAGGTGAAATATTTAAACAGATAAATTCGTAGCAGTTTCTTGGCTTGTAAGCCAGTAAGGACGGAGGTCATATGAAAGAGATTTTGAGTAAGGTTGATGAGGCGCAGGCAAAAATAAACGCATTGCGCCCCTTTAGCAATGAAATGAATCATCAGATAAAGGAGTATTTTCGTATTGGGCTTACCTATTCAAGCAACGCGCTTGAAGGAAACTCTCTGACCATATCGGAAACAAAAGTGGTCATAGAGGATGGTCTCACCATTGCCGGAAAGCCGCTTAGAGATCATTACGAGGCCACGGGGCACAGTGACGCGTTTGATCATATGTATGCGCTTGCTACCGGGAAAACAATAACGGAAGAAGATATCAAAAAGTTGCACGCGCTTTTTTATCACCGCATCAAAGAAGAAGATGCCGGTGTGTATCGGAAGGTTCAGGCTATTATTACGGGTTCTCAATATCCTTTGCCTACACCAGACGCGCTTCCCGGGATTATGCAGAAATTTATTAAGGATTTGCCCCGTTTGAAGAAAGACACCCATCCTGTTGTCTATGCCGCCAAGTTTCATAAAGAATTTGTGTTTATTCATCCGTTTGTTGACGGCAATGGACGAGTGGCCAGACTTTTAATGAATGTGGCGCTTATGCAGGCAGGATACATCATTGCAATAATCCCGCCGCTTAAACGGTCGGAATACATCAGCGCTCTTGAAAAAGCGCATAAAAGCGACACGGATTTTATTAAGTTGATAGCATCATGCGTTTATGAGACACAGAACGATCTACTGCGTATGGCTAATGGAAAGAGCTAAAATGATTCTTGTTCTCGCTGGAAATAAAGGTGAATTCGAGAAGTTCTTGGAGAACCATGAGCCTAAGAACATTTTTCGGTTTATCACCAATGATTCGGATTATGCAGTAGGTATTAGCAGGCGTCCTATTTAGTTACACCCTGCCAAATGGATATAAAAAACTTTTTACTTTTAGCGCCCCGCTATATGTAGTATGTAGGGTGTTACCAAATAGGACGTCTACGTATGTTATTTAAGCACCATCTGGTAAACGGAAGCCGTTGATATTCGTAATGGGTAGAAAGGGCGATAGAGATTAATAGGGATAAAACAGGATTTGGCAGAAGAAGGCGAGGCAGAATTATATGATGCATGGTATGAGTGGAAAAGTTAATTCAAAGTTATACCAGTGGAATTTTACGATAGATGGGCTAATTCCTAGACAGGTACATCTGAAGAAAAAAGTCTGGTTAAAAAAAGGCGAGTTGTTGCTAGAGAAAAAGGGCGACAATCTTATTGCCTATCTGTTAGGTGATGATAATAAAACGACAGATAACGAGAATAAAATAATCCCCTATTTATGGGTATCTTGTTTGATAACGCCGAATTCTCCTGATTTAACTTGTGGTGGTGGGAGATCAATATCTTCCGAAAGTGAGCTTGGAAAGAAACCACTTTTTTCCTGTTCAATCACTACATCTATACCTAATGAAGCTGTGGATGGTATAGAAAAATATGCTCACAAGTTCTTGGGGTTCATTGGTAAGCTTCATGATAAGTATATTGATATTGTTAATCAGAACAAATTTTTAGCTGTGGCCTTAGAATACTTCCACGAAGCAAATAAAAAATCTATTCATAGTGACGAAGGCTTCGTTAATGCGATGATTAGCATGGAGGCGCTATTTAATGATGCGCCTATAGATATCAAATACAAATTAGCACAACGAGCGAGTTTTTTACTCAGCTTTTGTGGTATCGACCCGATAGAAAGTTTTGAAAAGCTAAAATCATTTTATAATAAACGAAGCACATTAGTTCATGGAGGAGGATCTTTATCGTATGACCCTGATCGAAGCCTTATCTCACGATATACAAGAAAAGCAATTATAATACTTTTAATATTGCTAAGGGATCAAAAAAGACGCAATCAAAAGAGCGCGGACAGAAAAAAATATATTTTGCAAGAACTTGATTATGCCTTGCTTGATGAGAAAAGGCGCAAATCTTTAAAAATGGAAATTACAAAAGGATTGAGAAACTTTAACCTGACAATCCCTCGCACTTTTGAAGGGACTGGAAAGGACGGGAAAGATTATCGTGTAACAGCTTGGTGAAAAATAAAAACCCTAAAAGGTGGCGCTTTTAAGGAATGCAGTGTTGCATGACTATCGTAAAGTATTTAAATGAGATTTAGCAGATGGATAAAGAAGATGTCAAAATTAAGTGAAAAGTTAATATGTGCTTGTAAAGAGGCTATTGCCGATGTTCAGGGAAAGAAGTTTACCGATTTTTTATCTTCGTTTAGGCAGAGGCAAGATGCCGCTAAGAAGGCTGATGATAAGGAATTGGAAGAATTTATGCGGCTACTTTGGGGCGTTTTCTCGATGTTTTTTCAATGGGGCGAGAAACAGCCATTTGGGCCACTTATGTCAGGGCCACAGGGAAGAACAATGATGCCTGAAGATTTGAGCGACACAGAATTGTCGGAACTTGAAGAAGTATTAACTGTATTTACTAATCTTCAATTTGTTGCCAGAATTAGTGATGTCCTTTGGATAAGACGCAGAAATTATTTGTTTGCGCAGAAAGCCGTAAAGGCATATTTGCAATCTGTTGACGAGGATAAGGATGAGTGTTGGGTGCCGAGAAGTGAATGGCTTAAACGAGCTACGCAAATAGCTATGGAGTTGGGTGAGAAAGCTCAAGAAAGGCAGACTGTCCGAGATAAGATTCTGAGTCTCTTTGAAGAAAGCATGAAGACATGCTTTAATGCGAAACAGGATTATTGGCCGTCTTCGCTTTTAGAGCTTTTAATCGAGAATAAGCTTGTTGACAATTGGGAAGAGCTTGCTGGGAAGGCGGTAGAAATTGCCAAAGGTTTTCCAATTTCTCCCGGTTGTGATGCCCCTCGAAAATACTATGAATATGCGGCAACATGTTATAGTTATGCGGACAAGCCTGAAAAGGCAAAGGAAGCAAAGTTAGCCATAGCTAAACATTGGGAAGACGAAGCACAGGCTTTTAAGACTCCTCAAGGTTGTGACGGCTTAAACTTGGCACATAGGATTGAGCAAGCTATTCACGCATACCGAGCGGCAGGTGACAAAAAGCGAGCGGAAGAGTTAGTACATGAATTGAAGGAAGCAAACAAAATTTCAATCAGTCAAATGAAGGTGATAAAAAGTCCAACTATTGACGCAGGCCCATTAATAAAAATCGCTGACGACTTAATACAGGGCAAGAAAGGAATCGAGGCAATCGAGGCTTTTGCCGCCTTGCACAGACCATTTAATTACGACCAGGAGAAAGCGTCTGCTGAAAAAATGCTTAAAGAGCATCCGCTGCAAGGAATTATTGGTGCCCACATAATTGAAGATGAGGGAAACGTTACTGCGAAAATACCTGGCATGACTGAGGATTATGAAGGTAGCCTTAAGGCGCAAATAATCAAAGGATATAATCTCGGTCAAAGTCTTTCGGCTTGTACGACGATAAAAAGAGGTGTTGACTTATTTCTTCAATCAGAGGAATCATGGCGGGATACTATAAAGGAATTAGTTGGAAAGAGCATCTTTGTGCCAAAAGATCGAACGGATATCTTTGAGAGGGCTTTGATTGCCGGATTTGAGGGCGACTATCTGACATTTATTCACTTTATTGTCCCCCAGATTGAGAATTCTATAAGGATGCTTTTTGGCTTAAATGGGCTTAAAACAACATCGGTTTCGTCGAGCGGGGTGCAAGAGGAACGCGACTTAAATCAATTATTAAATGACCAGAGCGCAGAAGCTATCTTTGGAAAAGATTTAGTATGGGAAATGCGTTCGCTCCTCATAAAAAAGTATGGCCCAAATTTAAGGAATAGGGTTTGCCATGGTCTGATAAATTCGTTAGATATAAGCAGTAATTCATCGTTATTTCTTTTATGGCTCAGTATTTGCCTTTTAGTTTGTGTAACTAAAAGACAGCAAGAGAAAAATTGAAGGAGGGATGATATGCCGTACAAATTATCTGATACACAAATTCGAGAATTAGTTAGTCAACCAGAGACAGGGATGGGGTATCAATATGTCGAAGCCTCAATGAGTAATTTATCTACCTCGCAAGGCGTAGTGCTGAATTCAGAAGTTTTTATTCCCGAAGAAAGAATTGAAAAAATTATGGGTAGGCGATTTCTTACATATTCAGCAATTCTTAACGAAGCAGAAAGGCCTGGGTACATTCGAACATTAAAAGTTGTTGGACGAAGCCGACTTCAACTTGGAGAAACTAGGCATTTTGCAAAATCTGCAGGAGTGCCTGCTTGTCAAGCCGCTAGTTCTTTAACAGGCAAAGATCAAGTTTTTAAAAGGTTCTCACCCTATAGGAATGACCGTCGTATTGGGGAGGATGGCAGTTTACTACCCGGAGCTTATGCAACTACAGAAGCAGATGCTCGAAATGTTAGAACGGGAAGTGATGCAATGAACAGATATGCCTTGCCTAGTGATGAGCCTGCAATTTATGTTTTTACTATTCAGCCTCCTGAAAAAACGTCTGTTCGAGTTGGAGTTGTAGAACCAGCGAATGGAAAACCTGGTGGTGGAGTAGAGGTGTTATTTGAAAATGGATCTCCCAAAAAGACTGTAACTGGACCCAATACAATCCCAGCGAATTAAATGAAACTGAAACTAAATAAATACTGGACTGAATATTTACTTAAATACCCAGAAACCGGCATGGGGTATCAAAAAGTAGATATTGTGTTAAAGTCCGGCCAGATAATCAAAAATATAGTTGTTTTAAATGCAGAACATTTGATTCTTCCCGAAGAATATAAAAACATAGGGTTGGAAGAAATTAAAAGTTTAAATATTCAAGGTAACGAATAGGGGGTGCCAATGAACGGTTTTAAAAAAGGATTTGCAGATATCAGCAGGCGTCCTATTTAGTTACACTCTGCCAAATGGATATAAAAAACACCTTACTTTTAGCGCCCCGCTATATGTAGGGTGTCACCAAATAGGATGTCTACGTATGTTAATAGAAATTATCCTGTGTTCACGGATGTTGATATCGGAAAGATAAAAAAATGGATGAATGATTTAGTATGATTTTTGAGGAGGGTTATATGAAAATTGTGAAAAATATAAGTATTATAGTTCCTTTAATCGCTGTCATTTTGTCATTTGCGTTAAACAAAAAGTCACCCAATGTTAGTTATACTTTGTCCAAAGGCATATCAATTACTTCATTTCAGGGCGAGACTATTAAACCAGAAGATGCGAAAGTAATTGCCCAAGAGCTAGTCATTAAAAACTTAGGTAACTTAAAAGCAGAAAATGTTCGCGTAACTATTAAGCGAAAAGTTATTAAATATGATGTTAATAGAAATTTTGCTTCCGACAAACCTGAAATAATTAAGAAAGATGCAGAATTCAGTTTACTGTACCCTGAACTTCCGCCGGATGGTAATTTTACTCTGATATTTAGCTCAATTGGTGCAGATGTTCAGGATGAAAATATTACTATAGCTGACCAGAATGGTTTGTGTAAACCAGCTCTTTCGCAGTCAAATTCATCTACTATTTTGTCTATCCTTTTATTATCAGTTATTTATCTTATACATATATTATTTATTCTCATTTGTTCATTTCTTAGAGGTTACTGGACGGGGAAATCAGAATTTAAAAGTTATCGTGAAATAATATCCAAAAAGAAACCTTTTGTGTATTTGACAGAAGTTAAATTAGATGAAATCTTACACAAAGAGGCAGATAAGCGTGAGTTGAGAGATGAGGCTTACAGGGTAATGTTTCAAAATACCGAAAGTCGCTTCGATTATGTATCTGCTATAGACTTTCTTAAAGCTGAAAAGCCTCAGTGGATGAAACTAGAAGATTATGAAACATTAAAAAATACTGCCCAAAGAGTTGTTAAGCAATACAAGTTTAGCGAGTTGTTTGGCTTGCTTAATATGATTTTTAGCAATCAAGTATTACCATTAGAAAAGCCTGATTGTTTGGATGATCGAGAATGGTCAACCATTTTAGATATCGAGAAGCGTTTAAAAAAATAAGATTAATCGTTTAACAGTGAATATGAGAATAGAGGTATCAGCAGGCGTCCTATTTAGTTACGCCCTGCCAAATAGATATAAAAAACTTCTTACTTTTAGCGCCCCGCCATATGTAGGGTGTTACCAAATAGGACGTCCACGTATGTTATCAAATAAGATTACAAGCATGAAAAACTCACAATTCAAAGAAATTTTTATTGAATCAAATCTTAAAGAATATGTATTAGGCCATAATGATCATGTTTATGTTTCTCAATGGTATAGTGGAACAACATCAAAAAACTGGAAGCCTTACTTTAAAAGAGATTCTAAGAAGACTCGATTTGCTCCGAAAGAACAAGCTGTATGTTATCTTGCTAAAGATTGCGCTCGTATCGATTTTGAAATAGGAGAATATTTCAAGAACTATAAAGTTGATAATAATAAACCTGATTTTAATCAAGACTTATGGCCTAGAATGACAAGTCAGATTGCATCTCCAGAACCAATACAGGAAATCAAAGGTGCTTTCAAGATTAACCAATCTGCTAAAATATTTAACTTTGATAAAGATATTCAAAATCAAAGTGCGCTCGATATTTTGTTTCAAAGAAACGAACAGTCATATAAAAAAAGTGGTGAATTTGCAGAATATCTACTTAATATGGGCTTTGATGGCATTTTATACAAACCTTGCACTTCGATTAATGGCATACTCGGCCCTTGCAATGATTCAATGCTCGTACTATTTGAACCAAAAGACAAAAATAGGAAATTATTTTCGTACTACCACATCAATAAAGAAATTTAACGCTAATAGAACCGATGAACGACCATGACTAAATTGGGATTTATATACGACTAAAGATATTTCATAATTTATGACGAATAAAACTGATACAAAAAAGCGAGTTTTTCTGAGGACTTTCGGCTGACCCTTGGTTTGTTCTTTACAAGTTCGCTAAACCGTTCTTTTTTACGGCTTTTCAAGTTGAGTTAACGGCAATGTAAGGGGTAATGATGCACCGCCAGCATTTCCTATGCAAGGGTTCGATTCGGCTTTTCGTGTTTGGCGAATTTTGCCCCCACCCAAAATTCGCCAAACACTTTAGCGTCCTCAACCTCGCAAAAATTCTCTTAAATTATTCCTTTTTTATATCGGCGGCCGCGAAAAATTTATAAAAGGTGTTTTTGTTCGGTTTCGTCCGCGCCCCGCCTGCGCGATTGTCCCGTATTCATTTCGGGACATCGCTTGTCGGGGCAAAGCCGAATCTATCTTGGTAACAGAGGTGGTTCTATATACCCCACCCACCTAAAGCAGTCTTTGTGCTCGGACTTCAGCCCTTCGGGCTTCCGTTGCCTGCGCTCAAAGCCTACTTTTCCCCAAAAAGGAAAAGAAACCTTGTATCAAATATTCATCAACACTTCTGTCTTTTTTTCAAAAAACCAGAACAGATCGCACCGCCAAAAGACATTCCGCCTTCGGCGGAAAGACTTTTGCCCTTCGGGTTCGCGTTGCTTTGATGAATATTTGGATTTTAAAAAACTCCGCCCAACAGTCACAGCCGGGCGGCTTCAGCCCTTTGGGCTTCCGCAACGCCCTTTGTGTGATTACTTGTCCCTTAGAGGTTTTTTTGTTTCCAAAAGCAATGTATTGTGCTATAATCCATAAATATGGGTATACGGGTAAAATAGTCAAGCAACAATCAAGGAGCGAAACATGCCTGCCAATAAACGCATAAAGAAAACGACAATTGAAATCACGCAAGACCAGTATTTTTTTCTGAAAGAAAAAGCCCTCGAGTTGCAGAAGCAAAATAAGAACGCATCCGTTGTGTCTATCATCAGGGGATTTATTAACCAGGCGATGCAGAAAGATAAAAATAAAAGGGAGAGATAATGCCTGAATCATTAATTGAACAACTGCCAAAAATTGTAGCCGAAGGAAAAAAGGAGGCGGAGAGGATTTTAAACGAGCTTTCCGAAAAGGAAAGAATTGTTTTGCAGACAAATGAATATGTTTTGCCGTCCAAAGAGCGTTCTGGACTCTTCCGCGGTGCCGTCAGGGAGATTGATAAAAAGGAGTGGTTTAATCGTTTGATTTACGGCGATAATCTTTTAGTGATGCAGGCACTTCTCTCGGGTGATCCGTCAACCGCCTTTCCCTCTATGCGCGGCAAAATAGATCTTATTTATATTGACCCGCCGTTTGATTCCAAAGCTGATTATCGCACAAAAATTACCTTGCCTAACGGCGATATTGAACAAAAGCCAACAGTCATTGAACAATTTGCGTATTCTGATACTTGGAAGGATGGAACGGCGAGTTATCTTAAGATGCTTTATCCGAGGATTTGCTTGATGCGAGAACTTTTATCGGAGCAAGGTTCAATATATGTTCATTTAGATTGGCATGTTGGGCACTATGTAAAAGTATTGATGGATGATATTTTTGGGAAAAATAATTTTAGAAATGAAATTATTTGGCACTATCAGGCAGGAACAGCTCCTCAAAATGGATTTGCGAAAAAACATGATAATCTATTATTTTATTGTAAAGGAACGGAGAATGTTTTTAACGAAATTCGTCTAATGGTTAAGGATGAATCTATCTATCCTTTTACAGATGAGAAGGGTAGAAAATATCGGATGTCAGGCAATAATAACGCAACGCGTTATTATGCAGATGAAGGAAGAAAAGCCGATGATGTATGGACATGGATTGATAGAAAAGAAAATAATATAGTTCAAGTTTTTCATGCATTACCAGAGCACTTAGGATTTCAAACACAAAAACCCGAGAGGCTATTGGAAAGAATAATTAAAGCATCATCAAAAGAAGGTTCGATTATCGCGGATTTCTTTGCCGGGTCAGGAACGACTGGATCTGTTGCAGAAAAACTTGGGCGACGTTGGATTACGGTTGATATTGGCAAGCCATCCTGTATGGTTATGCGGAAACGCCTTATTGATCAAGACGCAAAACCATTCTTATACCAATGCATTGGCGATTACCAGAAAGAGCAATTCGAAAAAAGCGAGTTCCGACGTGTAAGCGACCTTGCTCATGTGGTACTCAATCTATATGGTGCCATTCCCTTCTCGGATGTAGAGCCTACCCAGAGAAACCTGGGATACATTAAGGAGTCCCGGACGCTTGTAATGGTAGATTCGCCATCAAAGCTAACCGGCTATGGAACGCTTAAGAGGGCACAGGAATTGCGCGCAAGCTTTATGGGCGGATGGAAGAAGGTCGTGGTGCTGGGATGGAATTTCGTAACCGATATCGGGCAGGTTATAGCAAATCTTAATGACCCGCATATTGAAGTGCTTGTTATTCCTCCAGATTTACTTGATAGGCTTAAAACCAAGTCATCATACCAGAAATTAATCAAGGGTGGGAAAATACGCTTTTCATCACTGCAGTATCTTTCCGTTAAGCCGGTTCATATGGAAGAGCTCAATAAGGAAGAAGAGGAAATTTCCGTCAAGCTTGATAATTATGTGCTTCTTTCTCCGGATGCGCTGCCGCTTGAGGAGAAAGACAAGGAGAAATTGCAGGAAATAATCGCCAGGGATCCCCTGGCCCTGATCGAGTATTGGAGTATAGACCCGGATTATGACGGAGAGGTTTTTAGGAGCAAGTGGCAGGATTATCGCGGCAATACCGAGGTGGATGATGACCCGATGCGCGTGGTAAGAAACACCAAACTGCGCGTCCCGAAACTGAAACATAAGCGCAGGGTTTGCATAAAAGCCGTTGATGTCTTTGGCTTTGAAAGCGCGGTTATCGAGGAGGTGAAGTAATGCCCACGCCTCTTAACATCGGCACCCGGGACATCCCGCTTCGTTTTGCCAGAAGGCTTACCGATAGCATTAACAGCCAGTTCAATCTTAAGGACCCTGCTTTTATCGAAAAATTCACCCCCGTAACCAGGGATCTCTTACGGTTCTGGTTTGAGGATAATTTCTGCGAGAACCGCAATATCAACTTTCATATCGGCCAGAAGCAGGCCATCATGAATACCATTTATGTGCATGAGGTTTTGAAGCCCGCAACGGTCTTTGATATGTATTCCCTTGTGGATGACGAGATACTTGCCGAGATGGACAAGGTCGAGCTTAAAAAGGCAAAATATCAGCATCCCAAGTACGCGATGAAAATGGCTACCGGAACCGGAAAAACCTGGGTAATGCACGCGCTTCTCATTTGGCAGTATCTAAACGCGAAACATGAAGAAGCGCTAAGCGGCTGGTATTCCAAGAATTTTCTTCTTGTGGCTCCGGGGCTGATTGTTTACGAGCGGCTATTGGATGCGTATCTGGGCAAGGAGGATGAGGAAGGGCAGCGTAGTTTCTTATCTTCGGACTTCAAGCAGTACGAGGCCTTATTTATTCCTCCCTGGTTTAGCGAGGAGATTTTTGGCTTTATCCAGAGCAGTGTTTGCAGGAAGGAAGAAATCGGCAGAAAAGTTACGGGCGACGGCCTTATCGCCATAACAAACTGGCATTTGCTGTCAGGCCTTGATGATGAAGAATCTGTCGAGATTTCACCATTAGAAGATCCGAGCAAAATCGTTGATGATATTCTGCCGATACGGCCGGGAATATCCGCAGGTCATTCCTTGGAGACGCTGGACAATCAGTATCTTAAAGGCAATGAGCTTGAGTTTTTGAAGAGGTTAAAAGATTTAGTTGTTATCAATGATGAAGCCCACCATATCCATGAGAACAAGACGTATGGCGATATTCAGGAGGTTGAGTGGCAGCGAAGCCTTTCTTATATCAGTTCAGACAAAGGATCGAAATTTATCCAGATAGACTTTTCAGCTACACCATATGATGTGACCGGGAGCGGTCAGAAAAGAACGAAGCACTATTTCCCACACATAGTGATTGATTTCGACCTTCGTACGGCAATCCACATGGGCCTTGTCAAGACCATAGCGCTTGACCGTCGCAAGGAGATTGCCTCGTTGCCTTTGGATTTCAAGGCGGAGCGTGACGGTCGGGAGGTCGTAGGATTATCTAATGGACAAAAGACAATGCTGAGGGCGGGTTTAGCCAAGCTTAAAAAACTGGAGGAACATTTTACCTCGTTAACAGATGGGGCCGAATGTTCAAAATATCCCAAGATGTTCGTTGTTTGCGAGGATACTAAAGTTACGCCGCATGTCGTGGAGTATCTGACAAAGTACGAGGGCCTGGATGAAAAGGACGTAGCGCAGATCGACTCTGATAAAAAAGGGTCCGTGCCGCAGGATGAGTGGTTTCAGCTGAAGCAGCGGCTTTTTAATGTGGACAAGCATCCTCAGCCGAAAGTGATTATTTCGGTTTTGATGTTACGTGAGGGGTTTGATATCAACAATATTTGCGTTACCGTGCCTTTGCGCTCAAGCCAGGCGCCTATTCTTCTTGAGCAGGTTATTGGGCGGGGCCTACGGCTTATGTGGCGCGAGCCGGAATATCAGGAAAGCAAGGACGAAAATAGAACTGCTCTTCTTCAGAAGAAACAAGAGCCTAAGAATTGCATGGATATTTTAAGTATTATTGAGCATCCGGCATTCATAGAATTTTATGATGAGTTAATCAAAGAGGCGCCAGTGATCGAGACCGAACCCAAAGACAGAACGGATGTCCTGGGCGACATCATAAACGTAGGGCTCAAGAGCAATTACAAGGACTACGATTTGTATTTCCCGATTATTCTTATTGACCGGGAAGAGAACCTTATGCCTACGGAGATCGACGCTGACAAACTGGCATCGTTCGATTTTTATGGGTTGGAACAGCTCAAAAAGATGGTGCCTAAGGGCGGCGATATCTTTTACTCCGAAGAGATGACGGTCAAGACCCGCTTCGGTGATTATGAGGTCAAGGCAGACGTTTTTAATTCAAAGAGCTATAACGAGTTTATCGGGAAGATCGTTAATGCTGTTTCTACAATGATTGTTAAGGTAAGCGCGCGCAAGACAAAAGAATATCCCTCTATGCAGGTTAATCAGGTCGAGGTTGCCAGGGCGATTGATAAATTTGTCCGGGAAAAGTTATTCAAGCAGGAGTTCGACCCTTTTTTTGAGAATAATTGGCGCGTATTATTGCTTTCGCAAACCGGCATTGTGGAACATATTATCAAACAGATAAGCAAGGCAATTTTTGAACTGCAGAATAATATTGATATTTCCGAGGCAACGATTATCAAGCGGCACTTCTCGGAAATCGCGACGTTGAGAATGAGAGAGAAGTATTGCCTTGATATTGTCAAAACGATTTATGAGAAGCAGTCATATCCTTCGAATAAAGGCGGGCTGGAAAAAGCCTTTATGGAGTTTTGCGATAGCGATACCAACGTAGAGGCGTTCGTTAAGGTTAATGAAAATTATCACTATTTCGCCCGCATCAATTACGTGCGATCCGATGGGATGCTGGCGTCTTATTCTCCCGATTTCATAGTAAAGACCAAGGGCAGGAGTTATATCGTCGAAACCAAGGGGCAGGATAAGATTTCGGTTGAAAACGTAAAGCTCAAGCAGCTGGCAACCATCGACTGGGTCGAGAGGATCAATCAGCTGAAGCCGGAGGACCGGATGGGTGCGGAGTGGGAATATGTGCTGGTGGGCGAAAATACGTTCTATAGCATGCGGGATCAGGGAGCCAACATTCTTGAGATTTTTAATTATCTAAAGATAACCAAGAATATGATTCAGGGCACCCTGTTTTAACAATGCCCGGCGATGATTCGTTCAATGAGTTTCTAGGCTACGATTTCACCATGGGCGCAGACGTCGTGAAATGCCCGCACTGCGGCGCCGATGTGCCGTGCAGCCTGTTTTTCGATAACGAAGTCGAATGTCCAAAATGCGAGAAGAAATTCCGGAAGGATGATAGATAAAAGTAACGATGAATAAAATTAGTGATTTGACAAATGGAGAGATTACACAAACACTCGCTTATGCTGGGTTGATCTTAGTTGCGTTCGAACTAGTTAAAAGTCTCATCGTAAAGCCAATTAAAACGTTCTATTGGCACATGACGTTTTCTGAAGGGGGGCCGTTTAAGTCTTACGAAGACGATGTTTTAATTCGGCATAAGAATGAGTTTGAAGCTTGTCTTTTATATTTACGTGATTTTATGAAGATTATAGATTCTGATGACGTTTCGATTATTCAGGAATTGAGGGAACATCGCAATGATTTAGCGCACAATATTGCGCACAAATTGCAAACTCAAGAAATTGCGCGGAATCTCTTTTTGTTGGAAAAAGCAAGTAAAGTCTTGTTCAAACTAAGTAATCATCAAATGTACATAGAGATAGGTGCAGATCCAAGGTTTAAGAATAAGGGAATCGATTGGGATACGGCAAAGGGGCCCGAATACGTTATGTTCGAAGAAGTACGGAATAAGATAAGAGTATTTGAGGCGGTGTAGATTAGGGAAAAGGAATCACCTCCGTATTAAAGAGGATTAGCAGTGAAACTCAGAGAGATTTTTATAAAAAATTTTAGATGCCTTAAGGATATGCGGATGTCCGTTACGGACACTTGCGTTCTGATTGGAGAAAATAATAGCGGCAAAACTGCTTTATTGGAGGCTATTCGAATCGTATTGACTCGGGCTTCTTACGGGAAAAACGTTGTATTCGATGAATACGATTATTATATGTCAAAAGCAGGGGATTCTCCTTTATCAAGTGAAGGCATTGAAATAGAGCTATGGTTTCGCGAGGACAAGTCTGATGAATGGCCGGAATCGTTATCTCAATCGCTTCAGGACATTATCCAGACGGATCCAATAAAAGATATCGATTCTATCGGTATACGATTATCTAGTAAAGCTGACACCGTCACCAAAACTATCACTCCCCGAGTGGAATTTTTGTCTATCGATGGACAAGTCTTAAAGGTAAAAGCCAGTAATGTTACCGCCTTCTTAACTTATATCCGAATATTCGCATTATCTGCTTTGCGGGATGCTGACGAGGAGTTTTCCGTCAGGTCGCAGTACTGGGGAAAATTTCTTAAAGATTTAAAGATTAGTGATGAACAGCGAAGAACGCTCGGAGAAGATCTGCTGAAAATTAATAAGGATCTATTAAAGGCAGATCCTCGACTTGAGAAATTTAGATCGTCTTTTGCTAATGCCCAAAAAATTATGGCTTTTGGAGATGGCAGTAATACATCAATTCAGGCGGTGCCTTTAAAGCCTTGGGATTTGATGTCGAAATCAGAGGTAGTTATTAAGCCCAAGGGCAGTGATATTGATATTCCTTTACTCCGTCATGGCCAAGGAATTCAAAGTCTAACTGTATTATTTCTTTTTTATGCTTATATTGAAATTCTTTTGAAGCCATCATTTGAATCAGAAACAGAGGCTATTTTGACATTGGAAGAGCCAGAGGCGCATTTGCATCCGCAAGCTATTCGTGCGCTTGCCGCTAATTTATGCGAATTGAAGACACAAAAAATAATATCCTCTCATTCGCCCCACTTTATTCAAGAAATTCCTTTCCAAGACATTAGATTGTTCAGGAGAGGCGACAATGCATCTAATGTTTATTGTATTAAACGTTCATTTTCAGTGAAGCTTCCGGTCAAAGATGGATTAGAAAATTTTTGTTCTCAATCATCTGCCAAGTATCATTATGATTCGACCACATCGATATTAACGTTGAATGGGAAAATGGAAGAGAGTGAATATCGGTCGCTTTTAACAATGTATTCTGGCGAAACTGATTTGCATGGAAACCTCAAAAGTTTATATGAGGAGTCATGTCTGCATTTAACAGATCAAGATCTCATTAAGTTAGAAACATGTGTCAAGCGGATCAGAGGCGAAATTCTTTTTGCTCGGGCATGGCTTCTATGCGAAGGGCAATCAGAATATCCAATAGTACGTTATTTCTCGGAAGTTTTAGGTCAGTCTTTCGATTGCAACGGCATTGCTTTAATTGATTACAGAAATAATGGATCGGCTGGTTTGTTTGTAGGGTTAGCACGAATATTTGCCTTTCCGTGGTTAATGCTGTGTGATACCGATGAACAGGGGAAGAATTCGATCAAAGAAGTAAAGAATCGTGGTGTCAGCGATGATCAAATTAAGACCGCGATTAGGCTGTGGCCTAATTCGTGTAAAGATTTAGAAGAATTCTTAATTAAAAATGGTTTTGTTGCTGAGTATGCGGAGCTCATCACGGGGAATGGCAATAAGTTAAAAAATAAGCCCGGTGATGCTGAATATGGGAATGAAATATTAGCGCTTATCCGAAAAGATAAAGTGGGCTATGCATACGCGTTGATTTCTAAACTTCGGGGAAAAAATATGCAGGGAGATCGGGTACCCGACTTTCTTTCTGCTTTAGTAAAAGATTCCATGGCATTGGGGAGATAAAATGGCGAATAATGACTTGGATAATGCATGGCAGAAATTAAGTCTTGTTCAGAAGAAAGCCGCTGAGTGGGGTGATGAGGCATTATTGGTGCTTGCAGGCCCCGGGTCTGGGAAGACGAGAGTTTTAACCTGTCGTATAGCGAAGATTCTTGATAAAAGTCAGGATAAGAATTTTAGAATTCTTGGCCTGACTTTTACTAATAAAGCCGCAGACGAAATGCGCTTAAGAGTGGCTAATCTTGTTCCGGGGCAAGAAAGCAGATTATTTTTAGGAACATTCCATTCGTTTTGTGCGGATGTATTACGTCAACATGGAGTGCATTTAGGGATTAATCCAAACTTTCAGATTTATTCTCAAGATTATGATCTTCAAGCCGTTTTAGATGATGCGGTAACTGAAGCAAAGAAGACAAGCGATATAATATCTGACCTCGACAAGAAAACATTGCCGGTTATACAAAGATTAAAATCGTTTCTTATTGAGCCATCTCAGTGTGTTGATGTTTTTCGAGATAAGGAATTCGGAAAACGCATGGCCGTTGTTTATCCAGCCTATGAAGAAGCATTATCAAGACGAAATTCTTTAGATTTTAGTTCGTTGATTTTCCAGGCCTACCGGCTTTTTACGAAATTCCCGGCTTTTGCCAAACGTTATAGAACAGTTTATCCTTACATATGCATAGACGAATTTCAAGATACAAATGAGGCACAATACAAATTAATTAGAGCGTTATCCGAGGATCAGTACAAAAACTTTTTTATTGTGGCTGATGATGACCAGATTATTTATCAGTGGAACGGCGCGAGCCATAAGCGAATCGAGCAATTTGTTCAAGATTATTCCCCTGAAATTTTACAGTTGCCCACGAATTATCGATGCCCTCCGGAGGTTGTTTCAATTGCGAATAATTTGATCAGTAATAACTTTTTAAGATCTCCGGGGAAGAAACCACTTTTAGCAGATAAGCCAATTAGTAAGTGCGCGGATGTGGTGCGTTTGTTGTCTCGCTTCCCTGAATTTGAAACAGAAGCAAAAGGCGTTGGTGAAGATATTAAAAAATGCTACTCGAATCAGCTTGGATCTGTTGTTATTTTAGCCAGAAACAGAAAGTTATTAGACGGGGCCTTTAAGGGACTGCAAGATCAAGGTATTCCTGCGGTTGTGGCGCAGAGGAAAGATGAGTTTATTAGTTCGCCTTTTGTATGGTTACATTCGGTCTTAAGGCTTGCTAGTAATCGGCAGGATAAGGCAAGTTTAGATTCCTTGTGTGGTGCATTTAAGCAACTTGTTGGCATTGAGATTGACCCCGATGAAGTTGTAACGCAAGCGCAATCTTCGACGTTGGGTTTCTTGCAAAATTGGATGAGATTTGCTGAGCAGAAGAGTAGCGATGTTTTAACCAAAGAGATTATTGCTGAGGTATTCGCCTTCATTGGTGGCGAAAAGAACTTCCGTTTATTTTGTAAGAATGCAATCAGCTGGTTTGACAAGCTGATAAAAAATCCAGACGTGGCTTCAAACGCTCAAGGTATAGAAGTATTTGCGGGATATGACGAAGAGCGCGCCGTCTGGGACGATCTTGTTAAGGAAATAGCGGCTTCTCTTGGAACAGAATTATCTTTGGAGGTCTTTTTGCAAGAATTACAATTGCACTCGAAAGAATCAAAGATAAAACCCGATACTGTAGTTCTTATGTCAATACATGGAGCAAAGGGCAAAGAATTTGATCATGTATATTTGATTGGTCTAGTTGAAGATGAGTTGCCATCTTTTCAGAGTAAACAAAAAGGCGAGAAGAGTCCTGAAATGGAAGAAGAGCGGAGGAATTGCTTTGTCGCGATTACGCGGGCAATAAAAAGTTTAACACTTAGCTATTCTGAAAAATATCGAGGATGGAGTAAAACGCCTTCAAGATTTTTGATTGAGATGGGATTGCTTAATGAATAATTCTTCTACAGTAGAGAAAGATGTATTTATTTCATATGCCTCGGAAGATCGGGAGGTAGTTGCAAAACCACTTGCTCAGCTATTGTCTTCTTTAGGAATAAGCGTATGGTTTGATCAGTTTGATTTAAAAATTGGAGATAGCCTTCGACATAAAATAGATGAAGGGTTGAAGAAAAGCCGCTACGGTATTGCAGTTTTGTCCCCGGCTTTTTTTGATAAGCACTATACGAAGCTTGAACTTGATGGGTTGGCACAAAGGGAAGTAGATGGAGAGAAGGTAATTCTCCCTATTTGGGTTAAGATGGACGCAAAGCAAATTAGATCTTTTTCGCCTACTTTGGCAGATCGAATAGCAGGGAGATGGGAAGAGGGTATCTATGTTGTTTTAGCAAAGTTGATTGAAGTAATAAAACCCGGGATAATTGAAGCGTGGCAAAAGCGAATAACCGTAATGCCACGGTTGACCACCGGCCGAGAAGTTATTGATGTTGTAACCAGCTGTCATTTTTCTTATTCATTTAATGACGAGCCTAATAATGATGCAGAAATCGATCTTGTCGGTGGTTTCCTTCAAGAATTGCGAGATTGGTGCGATATCTGGGATGACATAGATATTCCTGGCCAAATGAAAGCTACAAGTCGTGTCTCTGATATGGTGGGTGAATTAGAAACTTCAGGTTGGACTATATACGGAAGTAAAATGAAAGGTAGAAGAAAACTGGCCGGAGTTGAAAGCGAATGGAAATGGTATGCAATTGCAGTTATTCGTGGCCAGCCAGAAGAAGTAATGTTTGCTGGAGATAGAATTTTAGTCCATAAGCCAGAGAAACAAACATAAGAAAACATTAAATCAGGGGACATAGTACTAATTTCCCTCCCTCGGCAATTGCAATCGGGCGGCTTTAATCCTTCGGATTTACGCATCGCCCTTTGTGCGTTTGCCTCACCCACCCTTAAAGAAGAGCAAAAACACATTTTATAAATTTTTCGCCGCCGTCCAAAATCCGCCAAACACGGAAAGCCGAATCGTACTCTTGCACAACCACGAAGACCGCCGGCCTAGGCGGCCGCCAAGTGAGCCACGTCCCAAGGCGGGGCGAACGGTGCCAACACCACCCACGCAGCCCGCTGGAGCCGACGTTCAGGAGGCGGAAGCGGGCGGTGCATTATTCAGCCAACTCAACCTGAAAAGCCGTGAAAAAGAACGGTTTAGCCAACTTGTAAAGAACAAACCAAGGGTCAGCCGAAGGTGTGGATGTAGATTTTTTTTGACATATTTTTATAACCTTTTTGATTTTTTTGGCCTTGCAGTTTCTTTTCTGTTTCCGAAAATAAAAAATTAAAGAGGGCAAAGAAAGAAAAAGAAATTCTTTTTGGGGGTAATGCCCCGCCGATGGCGGGGGCGATTTTGATGTTTTCCGTCTTGCTCGCCCGCACGGCTCGCAATCCGTCTGTCAATTCCCTAATTGCCAGTAAAAAGCAGTGGAAAGAGAAACCCCCACCCACCCGAAAAATTGTCTCGTTGCTCAGGCGTTAACCTTCGGTTTCCGCTCCTTGCGCTACGAGCCAATTTATTCCCACCTAAAGTTTAGATTGACTATTAATGTCTAATACTGTAAAATATGCTCATTATGAATAAGATATATAACATCACTCATGCCGCAAGGGAATTAGGTATTACCCGTCAGACTCTTTATAATTGGATAGAGAAGGGGTGGGTTAAACCTAAACGTGATTACCGCAATTATCCAGTCTTTACTAAAGAAGATATTAAAAATATTGAAAAGTGGCGTGGTGAATTAAAGGAGTAATTTAAAATGGATAAGACATTTTTTATTTCAATAGCTGTTGTTGCTCTAATCAGTGCTGCTATCAGCTTTGTTCCTGAACATCGCATTACTAAAGAATTTAAGATCGGGTTATTTGCCATAATCTTCTTATGCTTAATATTCCAAGGATGGTATGGTTGGAGAGAGAAAAAGGCGACAGATTATAAAGATTTCAGAAATGAATTATATCAAGATCAAACACTGCAAGGACAAACAGAGATGTCCAAAGACCTTAAGGAATTAAAAGAAAAAGAAAAGAAAGGCTTATTAACACCAAATGAGTATTATTTATATATTACTCGTTATTTAGAAAGTATAGATAGAACTTTAAAATTTTCTGGAGGAAAAAATACACGGGAGTGGATAACTGCCTATCATACAGAAACTGGTAAAATCCCAAGTTATTTTAGCTTTGAAGAATGGAAAGATGCTGAGAAATTAATATACGAGTCCATGGTAAATGAAATTAATGGACATTTTAATATGCGTGGAACTTTCAATAGTGGTATGCAACCAAAATTATTAGAGATTTTTGCAAAAGCAAGAGAACGGTTGCTTAAAGCAAAGGAAAGAGAATCTAACAAATGAAAATTGCCTTCTATATTCGGGTACCAACAAAAGATCAAGCCAAAGAGGGATATTCTCTTGAGGTGCAGAGAGAATATCTTGAATCATTTACTAAGCGCGAAGGTCTTGAGGTATTCAAGTAGGTATCAGCAGGCGTCCTATTTAGTTACACCCTGCCAAATGGATATAAAAAACTTTTTACTTTTAGCGCCCCGCTATATGTAGGGTGTTACCAAATAGGACGTCTACGTATGTTATCATGGTAGAGTTCGATTCTATGGATAGATTCCAAGCTTGGTGGGATTCAGATGAGTATCGTGCGATCGCGCCATTACGTGAAAAAGCAACAAAAATGAATGCTATCGTATTGGAAGGGGTTTAATAGGATAAATAATGTGAAGAAAGTTTTTATACGGACTCTGGGCTGCCAGATGGACAAATTGCTACACTCGGATTATACACTCGTTGAGAGATTGGTACGATAAGGGTTAATTGTTTGCAGAAAAATGAGTTATGATACTGGGCAAAGAAGGAACCGAACGTGAATAGTGGCAAAGGTTTTAAATGAGAATAATCACTTGGAATTGTAACGGCGCGTTAAGAAAAAATTTGTATATTTAAAAAAATAAAAGCCGATATTGTTGTAATTCAGGAGTGTGAAAACCCAGCAAAGAATAAGGATGATGATTTCAGAGGGTGGGCTAATAATTACATTTGGACAGGGGAAAACCAGAATAAAGGGTTAGGCATTTTTGCTAAAGAGGACATAAAGATAGAACAATTAGGTTGGGACAATAAGGGGCTAAAATATTTTATACCCTGTAGGGTGAACGGTTCATTTAATCTTGTTGGAGTGTGGTGTCACGGCGCAAATTCTCCAACATTTGGCTATATAGGCCAGTTTTGGAAATATCTTCAGCTACATAAAAGAAAATTAAAAAAAGCCGTCATTGCTGGTGATTTTAATAGCAATGTTATCTGGGATAAGTGGGATAGATGGTGGAATCATTCAGATGTAGTTAGAGAATTGAAAGAATTAGGGATTAAAAGCTTATACCATGAATATTTCGACGAAAAGCAGGGCAAGGAGACGAGATCCACTTTGTATTTGCAAAGAAATAAGAATAAGCCATACCATATAGATTACATCTTTGCGGATAGGGGTATCGCAAAAAAAGCTAGCCATATGAAAATAGGTAGAAATTCAGAGTGGTTAAGATATGGTGATCATATGCTGGTTATTGTTGACTTGGATTTATAAGTCTCACTAACGTACGGTTCTGTGGATAAATTCAGTTGTGTGAAAATTACGCATAACTCTAACGGAGTATCCATGTTATGGATAAATTAAAACGAGTGTATATAAAGACGTTCGGATGCCAGATGAATGAGCGGGATTCGGAGATCATTTATAGCCTGATGATACGAAAAGGCTATGTCCCTGCCCAGTCATACGAGGATGCGGATATCATAATATTTAATACCTGCGCTGTTAGAAAGCACGCCGAGGACAGGGTTTGGGGCAAGCTAAGCGAGCTGAAGCGCCTCAAGGTCAAGGAAAGTAGTAAATGCCCGGCAAATAAAGCAGGCCTGGCGCAGGATATGCCTGATAGAGATATTATTATAGGGCTTGCAGGCTGTATGGGCAAGGCCTATGGCAAGGACGTATTTAAAAGGCTTGAGCATGTTGACTTTGTCTGCGGGCCTTCCAATATCTATGATATACCCGCTTTGGTTGAAAAGGTTTCTTCCGGCAAGCGCCATATTTGTTCTGTTTCAAAAGAAAGTAGGCCTTTGGACAGGGAGAAGGGTTTAAAAGGCTCTGCCGAGTCATTATATTTATATAGAGAAAATAATGTCAGCTCATTCGTCAATATCAGCTATGGCTGTAATAATTTTTGTTCGTATTGCATTGTGCCTTATGTAAGGGGCAGAGAAGTAAGCCGCCCGCGCGGATGCGTAATTGAAGAGATAAAATACCTTGTTGACAGGGGTATTAAAGAAGTAACACTTTTAGGCCAAAACGTGAATTCCTACAAATCTTCGGGCAGGGCCTTATTAGGCGGCAAGAATGATTTTGTGAAATTGCTCCAATCGGTAAACAGGATTTCGGGGCTTGAGAGAATAAGGTTTATGACATCTCATCCTAAAGATGCCAACCTTGAGCTTTTTAAGGCCATAGCAGGCCTTGATAAGGTTTGCCAGCATCTGCATCTGCCCCTGCAGTCGGGTTCTGACAGGATATTAAAGCTTATGAACAGAGGCTATAGTTCAAAGCATTATCAAAAGCTCGTAGATGATATGAGAAAGATAGCGCCTGAATGCGCGATCACGACAGATATCATTGTCGGCTTTCCCTCTGAAACCGAAGAAGACTTTGGGCATACGCGCGATATTATGGACAGAATAGGTTTTGACGGCGCTTTTATATTCAAATATTCACCCAGGCCTTTCGCGGAATCTTTTAAGATGCAAGATGATGTCAGCGAAGATGCCAAGAGGCGGCGCAACCAGGATTTGCTTAACCTTCAGGCGCGGAAAATGAGGGAAAACATCGTCGGGTTTATCGGAAACGTTGAAAGCGTTTTGGGGCTTTCGCCGGCTAAAAGGCCGCCCGATAGTTTGGCTTGCGCGCAGGATTATTATATAAAGGCCCGGACAATGAAAAATTATCAAATAGTCTGCAAGGCGGATAAATCTTTGATAGGAAAGATATTTGATGTTAAAATAACAGGCGTCCAGGATAATACTCTTGTGGGAAATATTGTATGAAAAAGCCCTTAACAATTATTTTGGCGTGCGCTTTATTTTTTGCCTCCAGTCCCGGGTATTGCGCCGGGCAGGGTATTGATGGGGCATGGGCGTATTATCTGCGCGGAGATTATAAACAGACGATTAGCATATGCCGCTCTATCGCGGGCAATGCCTCCTTAGGCGACCAGGGCAGGTATATCATGGGGCTTGCTTTTTTAGCGCTTGGCCAGGCAGAGGCGGCAAGAGAAAATTTTGAATTTGTCGTAAAGTATTATCCGCGGTCAGGGTTGGATGAATTGCTTTTACTTGGTATCGCGGATTCATATTTTCTGGAAAAAGATTTTGACAGGGCAGGAAAAGCCTATAAGGCTATGCTGGATAAATACCCTTCATCAGACTATGCCGCTTTGGCATATCTTGGGTCAGGCAAGGCCTTGCGCAAACAGGGTAAATGGGAGCTTGCGCGGGGATGTTTTAATAAGATTATACAGCAATACCCTTCAAGCCTTGAAGCAAAGGAGGCCGGAGATTATTACAGAAGGCAGTCATTTTTTACCATACAGCTGGGGGCATTTTCAAAAAGGGAAAACGCCTTAAGATACGCCGAGGCCCTTGAGGCAAAAGGCTATGCCGTCTCGGTGGATAAGGAGATGGAAGGCAATAATGTGCTGTATAAGATTAAGAGAGGAAATTTTAGCACATTGGCATCTGCCGAGTCCGAATTGGCGCGCCTTAAAAAAGACGGATTTTCCGGCACGATAATAAGTTAGAGGTATTCCGAAAGAGGGTTTATTTATTGGACTCAATAGTATTCATAACCGGGCCTACAGCAGTGGGCAAGACGGCGGTTTCATTGTCATTGGCAAAACGATTAAGGGCCGAGATAATATCCTGCGATTCCATGCAGATATATAAAGGCATGGACATAGGCACGCAGAAACCCACCCCCTGCCAGAGACGCGGCATAATACATCACATGATTGATATAGCCGCGCCTTCAATAAATTTCAGCGCGGCCGATTTTTGTAAGCATGCTTTAAAATGCCTTGATGCCATTGAAAAAAAAGGCCGCCGGGCATTGATTACCGGAGGCACCGCGCTTTATATAAAATCATTGGTGGACGGGCTTTTTGTCTCCCCCCCGGCTGATTATGCTTTAAGAGAAGAATTGTCAAAACAGGAAGCCTTAAACGGCAGGGGATTTCTTCATAAAAAATTATCGGCTATTGACCATGAGACTGCCGATAAACTGCATCCTAACGATACGCGCCGCGTCATCAGGGCTTTGGAGGTATGCATAAAAGCCCATTCCCCGATATCAGAGCTTAGAAAAAATACCAGAGGCCTTAAGGATAAATATGATATAAAGATATTTTACCTTAACAGGAACAGGCAGGCCTTATATGATATAATAAATAAAAGAGTGGACGCCATGTTCAGGAGAGGCTTTGTGGCTGAATGCCGAAGGCTTAAGAAAGAAGAGCTTTCCATGACAGCGCGCCAGGCCTTAGGTTACGTGGAGGTATTTGATTATCTTGATAATAAAATAAGCCTGGACAGGGCCAGGGAATTGATAAAGCAGAGGACAAGAAATTATGCCAAGAGGCAATTGTCTTGGTTTAGAAACGACAAAAGGTTTGAGCGGGTTGATATTGACGGACTTTCCCCCGCCCAGGCGGCAAGGATATTATGCAAAAAACTTATGAAGTAAAAGGGCCCTTGAGCAACAGGTGCCTTCTTGTCACAATAAGCCTATATGAAGACAGGCAAAAGGGCTGGTCGCCTGAAGACAGCAGTGCCGAGTTTGAAGAGCTTGCCCTTTCAAGCGGGGCAAAGGTGCTGGGCCATATTGTAGTCAGGCTGGATGAGCCCACAGCCAATCTGTTTCTTGGAAAAGGCAAGATAGAAGAAATACATACCATGGTTGAATCATTCGGCAGTGGTATTGATTCGGTGATATTTAGCGAAAACCTCTCAAGCACACAGCAGAGAAACATAGAACACGCCCTGGGAGTCAAGGTTATTGACAGGACGCAGCTTATACTTGATATCTTCTCACAGCGCGCGCATACCAATGAAGGAAAACTTCAGGTTGAGCTTGCCCGGCTTGAATATATGCTTCCCAGGCTTTCCGGATTAGGCGTCAAGCTGTCAAGGCTTGGCGGCGGCATAGGCACAAGGGGCCCTGGTGAGCAAATGCTTGAAACAGACCGTCGCGGCATAATGCGCAAGATAAAATATGCCAAATCAGAGCTTGCCAAGCTTAGCAAAAGGAGAAAAAAACTGCGGCAGAACAGGATGGAACATTCCGTGGCTACCGTCGCGGTAATAGGATATACCAATGCCGGCAAATCAACCCTTATAAACAAGCTTACAGGTTCCGATGTTCTTTCTGATAACAGGTTATTTTGCACATTAGACCTTACGGCGCACAGGCTGGTATTGCCGAATAATCAAAAGATACTGCTTGTTGATACCGTCGGTTTTATACATAAACTGCCGCATAATCTTATTGAGGCTTTTAAGGCGACCCTTGAAGAGGTAAAAGAGGCCGACCTTTTACTTCATGTTCTTGATATAAGCAGTCCCAAGGCAGGCGAACATCTGGAGGCTGTAATGGGCGTGTTAAAGGAGATAGATTCATATGAGAAGCCCATTATAACCGCCCTTAACAAGATAGACCTTGTCAGCGATAATTTTGAAGCAGGGCATTTTCGCCGCAATATTGAAGATTCTGTTCTTATATCGGCAAAAGAAGGCACGTCACTTAAGACCCTGGTTGATATGATAAAGTCAAGGATGACGATGCTTGTTGAAAAAATTGATATCCTTATCCCGCATGATAAAATGGGCCTTTTAAGCTCTATATATGAGCAGGGCCGTGTTCTTGAAAGAAAAGATGTCCCTGAAGGCATCAGGATAAAAGCGGTTGTGCCCCATCATCTAAAGGCTAAGTTAAAGGCCTGATCCCGGATAGAAAACTCCGCAAAATAAATTGAGAAAAAATTCGCAAAATAATTCTTGACAAAAATTGCAAAAGTGATAGAATTGGCTTCCGTGTTAGCACTCTTAATAATAGAGTGCTAATATCCGCGGCCTGAAAAACCCAAAGGTCACAATATGGCGCAGAAAGATACACATATCAGAAAAGATAAAATATTAGCTATGATAATTGATAGCTATATCAGCACAGCCGAGCCTATAGCCTCAAGGGCCATAAGCAAGAAACTGCGCATGAGCTTAAGCCCTGCCAGCGTTAGAAATATCATGAGCGACCTTGAGGAGCAGGGCCTTATAATGCATCCGCATACCTCGGCAGGCAGGATGCCTACCGAGAAAGGTTATAGGCATTATATAGACAAGCTGATGAGAGCATCTCTTCTTACCGAAGAAGAGAAAAGGCTTGTGGACAAAGAGTTTGATGCCAAAGTAAGCGAGCTTAACAGCCTTCTTGACAAGACATCGGGTATATTGTCGTCAATAACTAATCAGGCCGGGGTTGTATTTCTGCCTCTATTGCAGAAAAGCCCCTTCAGGCATGTGGAGCTGGTAAAACTCGGCCCCAATGAGATACTCGCCGTGCTTATAATGTCATCAGGAGTTACGAAGGATTTTGTGGTCTTCCTTGACGATGATATACAGGCCCAGGAGTTGTCGCGTATAAATAATTTTATCAATAAATATATGGGCAAGAACTCTTTAAACGAGATCAGGCAGGAGATTGTCCGCAAGCTTATAGCCGAGAGAGATTCTTTTTTTTATGTGCTGGAACGCGCCAAGGCCATCATAGATATTATACTGGATGTGGTAAAAGAGAACAGGATATATCTTGACGGCAGGTTTCATATAACGGAACAGCCCGAATTTGAGAACGTGGAAAAGGTTAAAAGCCTTTTAAAGCACCTTGAGAGCAAGGATTTCCTGTTCTCTTTGCTTAAAAAAATAAGCGACAGGGAAGCGCCTGGCGTTTACATAGGTTCCGAATTGGGCGAAGAGTTTTCAGACTGCAGTATGATAGCCAGTGATTACCGCGTTGGCGATATACCGTGCGGCATACTTGGAATAATAGGGCCCAAGCGTATGGAATACGCGAGGCTCGTCTCCATAGTTGATTATGTAGCGGAAAAACTAAGCCGGATATTAAAATGACAGCCAAAGACAAAAAAGACGATAAGAACAAAGACAAAAATCAGGATAGCGAGACAGGCGCGCAAGGGCCTGCTGTTAGAGCTGACATAAAGGATATTGAGGCAGAGCTTAAAGTCCTGCGCGAGGAGCTTTTAAAAAAAGACGCCTTTCAGGACAGGTTATTGAGACTGCAGGCGGAATTTGATAATTTCAGGAAGCGCTCGGCCCGCGAGAAGCAGGAGTTTATAAAATATGCCAATGAGGCGCTTATAATAGAGCTTGTCGGCATGCTTGATAACTTTGAGCGCAGTATAAAGGCCGCTGACCAAAAGCAGGATTTTAAATTACTCCATCAGGGTGTTGACATGATATCCAAACAGCTCCACAAACTGCTTGAAGAAAAAGGGCTTAGAAGGATAAACAGCCTTGGAGAGAAATTTGACCCGGTAAGGCATGATGCCATTGAGGTTGTTGAGTCCGCAGATGCCGATGACGGGGCCGTATTGGAAGAATTCCAGCCGGGTTATATGTTAAATGATAAGATTATAAGGCCTGCCATGGTAAAGGTTGCCAAAAACAACAAACAGCAGGCCGCCTGCACGCAGGCCGAAAGCGGCAAAGAACCGCAGTCGGGCGATGAAGAGAGCAATAAAAAAGGCGGCAAAGAGAATATGGAAGAAACGGAAAAAGGCCCAAACACGCAGGATTAGTTTTTAGGCCAGACAGCGCTTTATCGGCGCGGACAGACGGTAATTTAAAAAATTCAGGAGGGACAAAAAATGGCAAGAGTAATAGGAATTGATCTTGGGACATCAAATTCAGCGGCGGCTGTAATGGAAGGCGGAAGGCCTACTATAATACCTTCGGCAGAAGGCGCCGGCGTTGCCAGCGGCAAGGCGTTTCCTTCGGTAGTGGCTTTTACGAAAGACGGCCAGAAGCTCGTCGGAGAACCTGCCAGAAGGCAGGCATCTGTAAATCCCGAAGGCACGATACAGGCCGCGAAAAGGAGAATGGGAGAGGATTTTCATTTTAACGCTTACGGTAAAAAATATACGCCTCAACAGATATCCGCTTTTATCCTGCAAAAGGTAAAGCAGGATGCCGAGAGCTATCTCGGAGAAGAGGTAAAAGAGGCTGTTATAACGGTACCGGCTTATTTTAACGATAATCAGCGCCAGGCTACAAAGGACGCCGGAAAGATAGCAGGGCTTGAGGTATTGAGGATAATCAATGAGCCTACAGCCGCCTGCCTTGCTTATGGGCTTGACAAGGCCGGTAAAGAACAGATGATAATGGTGTTTGATTTCGGCGGCGGAACGCTTGACGTGACTATACTTGAAATGGGCTGGGACGATGAGCACAAGGCCGCTACCTTTGAGGTAAAGTCAACAAGCGGTGATACAAAACTCGGCGGGACGGATATGGACAATGTGTTCATAGAGTATATCGCCGATGATTTTAAAAAGCAGTCCGGCATTGACCTTAGAAAAGACAAGATGGCCATGCAGAGATTGCGGGAGGCCGCCGAAAAGGCCAAGGTTGAGCTGTCAAGCGCTTTAACCACCGATATCAATCTGCCTTTTATTACGGCTGACGCTTCAGGGCCTAAACATCTTACGATGACCATTAACAGGGCCAGGCTTGAAGAGCTTGTGGCCTCAATCATTGAAAGGTGTAAACATCCTTTACAGCAGGCCATAGACGACGCGAAATTAAGGGTAAGGGACATAGATAAGATAATAATGGTAGGCGGGCCTACGCGTATGCCCATAGTGCAGAAATTCCTTGAGGATTATGTCGGCAAAAAGATAGAGCGCGGCATAGACCCTATGGAGTGCGTGGCTCTTGGCGCTGCCGCCCAGGCGGCTATTATCAAAGGCGACGCCAAAGACGTTCTTTTGCTGGACGTAACGCCGCTTTCTTTGGGCATTGAAACACTCGGCCAGGTTTTTACCAAGTTGATTGAAAGAAATACTACTGTGCCGACAAAAAAGAGCCAGACATTTTCAACAGCAGCGGATAATCAGCCGGCAGTTACCATACGCGTCCTTCAGGGCGAGCGGCAGATGGCCAATGACAATGTTGAGCTTGGCAGGTTTGACTTAGTCGGCATACCCCCTGCCCCAAGAGGCGTGCCGCAGATAGAGGTTACATTTGATATAGACCAGAACGGCATTGTTCATGTAGGCGCCAAAGACCTTGGCACAGGCAAAGAACAGTCTATCAGGATATCGGCGCCCAAGAAGCTTAGCGAAGAAGAGATAGAAAAAATGGTAAAAGACGCCGAGCGTTTTGCCGAAGATGATAAAAAGAGAAAAGAGGCCGTGGAGATGAAAAACCAGGCGGATACTCTTATCTATTCAACGGAAAAGGCGCTTAAAGATTACGCGGACAAGGTCTCTGACGCAGAGAAAAAGGCCATAGAGTCGGGCATAAATGACCTAAAGGAAAAGGTGAAGACCGATGATACGCAGGCCATAAAAAAGTCCATGGACGCGCTTGCCGCCGCATCGCATAAACTTGCCGAAGAGATATATAAGGCCCAGTCAGCCAAGCAACAGCAGCAGCCAGGCGCCCAGCCGGGCCCTGATGCCGCGCAGGCTAATCCGGGAGCGGATAATAACCAGCCGTCCGGCAAGGATGATGTTGTTGATGCCGAATACAAAGAGGATAAAGGTAATTAAAACAAGGAAGGGTTAAGGGCCTTATATTGTCAAAACGTGATTACTATGAAATACTTGGTGTCGCCCGGTCAGCTTCCGAGGATGAGATAAAGAAGGCATATAGAAAGCTTGCTTTAAAATATCATCCTGACAGGGTGCAGGAATCTGAAAAGAAACAGGCCAGCGAAAAATTCAAGGAAGCCACAGAGGCATACGAGGTATTAGGTGACACCAAGAAGAAGGCCCAGTATGACCAATACGGGCATAGCGCTTTCCAGAACGGCTTTGGCGCAGGTCCCGGCAATATGGAACATGCCGAAGAGGTTTTCCGTGATTTTATGAGCGGCTTTGGCGGCGCGGGCGGCGGAATTTTCGGCGATATATTTGACGGCATCTTCGGCGAGGGGGTTTCCTCCGGGCGCAGGCAGGGGCCAAGGCGCGGAAATGACATTGAGATGAGCATGGAGATAGAGTTTGAGGAGTCTGCTTTCGGCGTTGAGAAAAAGATAAAACTTCCGAGGTATGAAGCGTGCCCTGCCTGCAAAGGCCAGGGGGCCAAGCCCGGCACAGGCAAATCACGATGTTCTTATTGCGGCGGCAGTGGGCAGATAAGAAGCCAGTCGGGTTTTTTGAGCATAGCAAGGGTATGCCCCCGTTGTCAGGGAGAAGGAGAGATTATATCATCGCCTTGCACTGAATGCCGCGGCACAGGCAGGATAAAACAAGAGAGAAAAATAGACGTCCATATACCCGCCGGCGTTGATACAGGCACAAGGGTAAGGGTGCATGGCGAGGGGGAGGCCGGAGCCAAAGGCGGCGGCCGCGGCGATCTTTATATACTTATTTACGTAAAAAAACATCCTTTATATAAGCGCGACGGAAATAATGTTATATGCGAACTGCCCATTAGTTTTTCTCAAGCGGTATTAGGGGATGAGACGGATGTCCCGACTCTTTACGGCAATGTAAAGATGAAGATACCCGCCGGGACACAGCCCGGAAAGACATTTAGACTGCGCGAAAAAGGTATCGTGGACGTGCATGGTTATGGCAAAGGAGACCAGCTGGTCAGGATTGTTATTGACGTGCCGGTCAAGCTTTCCGCCAGGCAAAAAGAATTATTAAAGGAATTTGACGCCCTTGGCGGCAGATCAACGCCGGGCATAAATTCCTTTATGGACAAAATAAAAGGAGCGTTTCGTTGACCTGGTTTTTTTAAGCCGTCAAGGGAAGGGAAATTGATATGCCGACATATGAGTATAAGTGCGAAAAGTGCGGTAAGATTTTTGAAGAGTTTCACTCTATCACTGCCGAGCCTGTTAAAAAATGTAAGTTTTGTTCCGGCAAGGTGCGCCGCCTTATAAGCCCGGGCGCGGGTTTTATATTGAAGGGCAATGGTTTTTACGCCACTGATTACCGCAAACCTGATTACAAGCGCCAGGCCCAAAAGGAAGCGGCCGGAACATGCCCTGCCGGTAAAAAATCATCATGCGCCAACTGTCCGAATTCCGGGAAATAAGGCGTGGTAAAGAAAGTTTTTTTCAGATACTGGTTTCCTGTAATTGTATGCGCGCTTGCCATTTTTATCCTGTCATTGTCAGCTATTCCGCAGGAAATAGGGCTTGAAATATGCCCTGATAAGATATTCCATTTTTCAGCTTACGCGGCATTGGCGTTTTTGTTTTTCAGGGCTTTTTACAATACAGGCGCCAGGCCCGCGGCAGGTGGGCCGGCTGTCAGGGCTTTCGGCGCGGTATTCGCGTACGGGGCCTTAATGGAGATTTGCCAATTGTTACTGCCTTACAGGTCTTTGGAGATATTGGATATTTTTTTTAATACTGCCGGCGCCTTGTCAGGAGTTTTGTTTTTTAATTTTAGAAAGAGAAAATAAGAGGAGTATATGGCCAGGATAATCCCTTTCAAGGCTCTAAGATATGACAAACGTATAAAATTAGACAAGGCGGTTTGCCCGCCGTATGACGTGATAAACAGGCAGCAGCGCAGTGAGTTTTTAAAAAAATCCGCTTATAATATCGTAAGGATAGTCCTTCCCGAACGCAGGGCAGGTAACGGCGGATATGTCGGGGCCGGGAACGAGTTGTCGTCGTGGATAGACAAAGGTATTTTTTGCCAGGACAGCGCGGAATCATTATATATTTATGAGCAGGAATTTACCCTTGCCGGAAAATTATCTAAAAGGCTTGGATTTATTTCACTGCTCGGGCTTGAGAGTTCAAAAGATAAGTCCCCACTGCCGCATGAAAATGTATTTTTAAAACCCTTGCTTGACAGGGTAAGCCTGATGAAGGCTGTCCGCGCCCATCTTAGCCCTGTGTTCATGGTTTTTGATGACAAAGGCGGTTTATGCCAGGCCCGGCTAAAGAAGATTATTAAAAAGATAAAGCCCGACCTTGATATACGCGCCGACAACTGCAGGCATAGGCTATGGCGCCTTAACGATAAGGAATTGGTCTTTGGAATACAGCGCAAGCTTGACCGTTCACGGACTTTTATTGCCGACGGCCATCATCGCTTCAAGGCATCGGTGATGACAAGGGATTATTTTGATTCAAGGTATAGAGCCCCCGGCGGGCACAGATTTACCCTGGCGTATTTTGTAAGCTCGCGCGATAAAGGCCTTAAGATACTTCCCACGCACCGCGCTGTCAGGCAATTGCCCTCGGGTTTTGGCATTGATTATATAAAGGACAGATTGAGCCCGCATTTTGATGTCAGGCAGATTAAGCCTTCCTGTGCGGACAGGCTTATGAAACGGGCGTTTTTAGCCAAAAGATGTTCTTTTGTCATGTATTATGAAAATAAATATATTTTTATATCACTTAAAGACAAAACCATCATAAAGGGCATGGAGCCTAAGGGAGCCAGCCTTAGATGGAAAGGCCTTGATGTTTCTATCCTGCATAATCTCGTGCTTAAAAGGTTTTTGAAAATAAAAGAGCGCGTTAAAAAAGAGCGTAATATTTATTATTACAAAGACAGCAAAGAACTTATAACCCATGTTAATGACGGCAGATACGGCCTTGGAATATTATTAAATCCTTCCACGATGGATGATGTGATAGCGCTTGCAAAAAATGGCGAAAGGATGCCGCATAAATCCACCTATTTTTACCCCAAGCCCATTACCGGCCTTGTTATCCACAAGTTTTAATTTTCAAAAGCTAATTGTCTGAATAACGCAGGCCGGATAAGCGTATATTATTGGATCTTTTTGATATACGCGCCTAATTGCATTCCCGGTGTTGACAAAAACAGCGCAAATGTGATAATATTCATCATAATGTTTTTTACGCTAATTTAACCGTTTATGAAGTCCAAATGACCCCAAATGTACTTGTAACAGGTTCCAGCGGATTAGTCGGTTCAGAGGCCGTCAGATTTTTCTCTGAAAGAGGGTTTCTTGTCACGGGAATTGATAATGACATGAGAAGCTCTTTTTTTGGGCCTACTGCCGGGACTTCGTGGAATAAAGAACTTCTCATAAAGGACTGCCCGGGCTTCAGGCACATAGATATTGATATAAGGGATAAGCCCGGCATAGAAGCCATATTTAAAAAAAATAAATTCAACCTTATCATTCATGCCGCTGCCCAGCCTTCGCATGATTGGGCGGCAACAGACCCCGAGACTGATTTTAGCGTTAACGCCTTTGCCACGCTTTTGCTCCTTGAGGTTTTTCGCAGGTATTGCCCTGAAGCGGTTTTTATATTTACTTCCACAAACAAGGTCTATGGAGACAGCCCCAATACCCTGCCTTTTGTAGAGCTTGATACAAGATACGAAATACCGCAAGGCCACAAATTTTATCAGGGTATAAACGAGACCATGAGTATTGACATGTCCACGCACAGCTTATTCGGTGTTTCAAAAGCCTCGGCCGACCTTCTTGTGCAGGAATACGGCAGGTATTTCGGATTAAAGACAGCTGTTTTTAGAGGAGGTTGTCTTACGGGCCCTCGTCACAGCGCGGCGATTTTACACGGTTTTCTCGCCTATCTTATCCAATGCGCGCTTTGCGGCAAAAAATACATTATCAATGGTTACAAGGGCAAGCAGGTAAGGGATAATATACACTCCCACGATCTGGTGAATGCCTTTTATCATTTTTATTGTAATCCCCGTTGTGGTGAGGTGTATAATATCGGCGGTTCAAGGCATTCAAATATCTCTATAATTGAGGCGGTAAAGAAGATAGAGGCCATAACCGGTAAAAAGGCGGTTATGGAATATTGCGATAAACCGAGGACGGGCGACCATATCTGGTATATATCAGACGTGTCTAAATTCAAGAACCACTATCCAAAATGGGATTATGAATACAACCTGGATGAGACTATAGCGCAGATGTGCGAAGAAATGGAGGCCAGGAGTGGGGCATAAAAATATACTGGTAACAGGCGGCGCGGGTTTTATCGGCAGTAATATCTGCTTATATCTTAAGAAGCTGTATCCAAAGGCGCGCATTATGGCATTGGATAGTCTTAAAAGGCGCGGCTCGGAGCTTAATATTAAACGATTGTCCGAGAACGGCATTGTTTTTTTACACGGCGATATCAGGTGCCGCGAAGACCTTGACATAAAAACCCCGATCGGGCTTATCATAGAATGCAGCGCCGAGCCTTCGGTGCTTGCCGATATATCATCAGGGCCTGAATATGTTATCAATACCAATCTTATGGGTATGGTAAATTGCCTTGAGCTGGCCCGTAAAAAGGCAAGCGATTTTATTTTTTTATCAACGAGCAGGGTTTATCCCTATGCCGGCATAAGGGCCCTTAAGATCAAAGAGGAAAAATCGCGTTTTATCTGGAATGAAAAAAGCCGGATAGCAGGTTTTTCTTCAAGGGGCATAGGCGAAGGTTTTAGCCTTGAAGGCGCCAGGAGCCTTTATGGGGCGACAAAGCTTTCCTGTGAATTACTGCTTACCGAATATGCCGCTAATTACGGCATAAAGGCTGTAATAAACAGAATGTCTGTTGTGGCAGGAGCGTGGCAGTTTGGCAAAACAGACCAGGGTTTTATCAGCCTATGGGCCATGTCCCATCTTTTTCAAAAGCCGGTATCTTATATCGGATGGTCGGGCAAAGGCAAACAGGTAAGAGATATCTTGCACATTGACGACCTCTGCCGCCTTATAGCTATGCAGGCGGATGACATGGGTAAGGCAGGCGGCCGGGTATATAATGTGGGCGGAGGGGCAAAGAATTCATTGTCTTTACTTGAGCTTACCGAATTATGCCAGGCTGTGACAGGCAATAAGACTCGTATTTTATCCCAGGCCAATACAAGGCCTTTTGATATCCCGGTATATATCTCTGACAATAGCCGGATTCGGGCGGATTTTGGCTGGGTTCCCCTGGCATCAAAAGAAAAGATCATAGAGGACATTTGCGAATGGGCGTCAAAGACGAGTTATTGCCCATTTTAAATAAGGTGTAAATTGCATATGCAAAGACAAGAACAAGATATAAGGTTGGCGGTCGCGGGCCTGGGTTATTGGGGCAAGAATATATTGCGCAATGCCTATCAGACAGGCCTTCTTTATGCCGCCTGTGATACTGATATAAAGACCCTTGAAGAAAAAAAACCCGCCTTTTCCGGCGTGCGATTTACGGATGATTTTAACGATATCATAAAGGACGAGCTGGTTAATGCCGTTCTGATATCAACGCCCGCGGCGGCGCATTTTAATATGGCCAAGGCCGCGCTCCTTGCCGGCAAGGACGTCTTTGTTGAAAAACCGTTAGCGCTCAATACCAGAGATGGTGAAGAGCTTGTCCGGATTGCCGAAGAGAAGAGGCGCGTATTGATGGTAGGCCATATCCTGCAATATCATCCCGCTGTTATAAAACTTAAGGAGCTTATCGGCCAGGGCTTATTGGGCGATATACAGTATGTCAATTCCAACAGGCTTAATATCGGCAAGGTCAGGGTTGAAGAAAACATCCTATGGAGTTTTGCCCCGCATGATATATCGGTGATACTCATGCTTTTAAATGATATGCCTGTAAAGATAGGCTGTTTCGGAGAGGATTATCTAAGCAGTAAAGTCCATGATGTTACCCTGACTACTCTTGAATTCAAAAACAAGGTCAAGGCTCATATATTCGTAAGCTGGCTTAACCCGTATAAAGAACAAAAGCTCGTGGTCGTGGGCTCAAAGGCCATGGCGGTTTTTGACGATATGACACGGGAAAAGCTATTTATCTATCCGCACAAGATAACACGGAATAATGGCGGGCCGCCTATTGCCGTAAAAGCGGACTGTCAGATAATAGAGATTGAAGACAAAGAGCCTTTGAAAGAAGAGATAGCGCATTTTGTGCATTGTGTAAGGCAGAGAAAGGCCCCTTTGACAGACGGCAGGGAAGGGCTAAGGGTATTAAGCGTTCTTGAGGAGGCGGATATGCTGATAAGAAAAGAAACCGGCAGTGCGCGCGGGCCATTGCGTGAAAAAGATTATTTTTGCCATCAGAGCTCATATGTGGAAGAAGGCGCCATAATCGGCCGCGGAACAAAGATATGGCATTTTTCGCATATACTCTCCGGTTCCGATATAGGCCAAAACTGTGTAATAGGCCAAAACGTTTCCATAGGCCCTGATGTTAAAATAGGTAACGGCTGTAAGATACAAAATAATGTATCCGTGTATAAAGGTGTTTGCCTTGAAGACGATGTATTCTGCGGGCCGTCGTGCGTATTTACCAATGTTTATACGCCGAGGGCTTTTATAGACAGAAAAAAAGAATTTTTACCCACACTTGTTAAAAAGGGCGCCTCAATAGGCGCCAATGCCACGATAATATCGGGCATTACAATAGGCAATTATGCCTTTGTGGCGGCCGGCGCGGTTGTAAAAAAAGATATACCGGATTATTGCATGGTTGCCGGTGTTCCCGCCCGCCAGATAGGCTGGGCCTGTGAGTGCGGGACAAGGATTAAGCCTGTTGGCGGTAAGGCGGACTGCTCGTATTGCGGCAGGCGCTATGTCCTGCGATCCGGCAAAATATTGCCCGCGAAGCCAAAACCTGCCCCGAAGCGGGCTACCCGCAAATAAAGCCTTCTTTTCATATTTCTCTTGCATTAATTTTATTAACCCTGTATAATGTTCAATAAATGAACATATGACCCCGCGCCAAGACTTTTTGCGCGCCGATCTCCCGCATCAGTAACCACAGACAAGAGGGCTTTTTATGCACAATAAAAAGGAAAGGATAGTATATGCCACGATGGCAGGTGATCTTTTTCACCGCGGGCATTTAGAATTTATCAAAAAGATAAACACGCTTGGGGATTTTGTGATCATAGGCCTTCACCCGGATGATATTATCAAGGCCTACAAGAGAAACCCTGTCATACCCTTTGAAGACAGAAAGGCCATAATAGAATCTGTCAGGGGTGTGGACCTGGTCGTGGAAGACTGCATGGGTTCCAGGCGCCCTACTATGTCCGAAAACATCAAAAAATATAAAGTTGATATAGCTGTTCACGGTAATGACTGGCTGCCTGCCGAATATAAAAAGATAAAACAGCAAAAATTATGCAAGGTAGTCCAGGTGGAGGCATATCCTGATGTCACAACCACAGCCATATTGGATAGGATAAAACAAAGAAAGAGCCTGAAGGCTTCTGTTGATAAGGGCAAAAAGGCCGTGCTTGTCTCCGCAGGGGACGCGATAACGGCAAGGCTTGTGGAAGAGGCGGATTTTGACGGTATATGGGTATCGGGTTTTGAGGCCTCTGCCAGGCTGGGGCTGACTGATAATGGTTCTATAACAATGACCGATATGCTTAATGTTGCCAAGCCTATTGTTGATGCCACTTCATTGCCCGTGATAGTGGATACCGATAACGGATACGGCGGACTGCATAACTTTGTAAGGACGGTAAAGGAATTTGAAAAGATAGGCTGTGCTGGCATATGCGTTGAGGACAATATATTCCCCAAACAGAATTCATTATGGGGCGGTAAAGTCCCTCTCTTGTCTATGCAAGAGCATGGCATGAAAATAATGGCGGGCAAGGCCTCGCAGAATACCAGGGATTTTATAATAGTGGCAAGGACAGAGGCATTGATACGCGGATACGGTATGGCTGAAGCAGTCAAAAGGGCCAAGTATTATGCTTCTTGCGGCGCGGACATGGTGATGATACACACAAGAGAGGCTACGGGCAGGCAGGCTTTGTCTATACCCGGCAGGTGGAAATTGGATACGCCCCTTGTAATAGTACCGACAAAATTTCCACAGATAAACAATAAACGCCTGTTCCACGCGGGGTTTTCCGTTGTAGTGCTTGCCAATCAGACGGAAAGGATAAAGATTAAGGCCATACGCCAGGGCCTTAGGCTTATCAAGGAGAATGACAATACCTTAGCCATAGAAAAAGGGCTCTCGGCAACGCTTGACGACATGAGATATCTTACGCCCATAAAAGAGACTGAAATGATTGAAAAAAGGTTCGGTAAAAAATGAAAGATTATGACGCCGTTTTCGGCGTGCCGTGCTCTAAATTAAAAAAATTCATAAACCGGATAGAGAACTATATCCCGTGCACAAAAGAAGACGAAGCCATGGCGCTTGCCGCGGGCGCCTATTTGGCAGGTAAAAAACCGCTTGTCTTTTTGCAGAATAGCGGGCTCGGAAATATAGTTGATATAGTGACCTCGCTTGTCAAGCCTTATGGGATGCGGATAGGGCTTCTTGTCAGCCTAAGGGACAAGCCAGAACACCACGCTTTTATGGCAAGCATTACAATAAAACTATTGGAACTTCTGGAATACGACGATTATAGGATATTTGATGAAAATGAAGAGAATTGAGGCGATAAGCGCTATCATGAAAAATGTCACCGATGAGGCGGTAGTCTCATCCACGGGCATGATATCAAGGGAATTATACGCTGTAATGGACAGGGACAGGAATTTTTATATGCTCGGAAGCATGGGGTCGGCTCTGGGCATAGGCCTTGGCATAGCTATCAATTCTTCCTGCAAGGTTATCGTGATATCCGGAGACGCGGCCGTGCTTATGTCTTTAGGCACATTGGCGCTTCATAAAAAGCTTAATCCTGCCAATCTAAAGCATTATATACTGGATAATAATTGCTGCAGTTCAACGGGCGGCCAGCCGACATGTTCGGACGCGGTTGACTTTGCTTCTATAGCGCCCAATACATACGTGATAAAGGTTGATAAAGACAAGGGTGTGGCGCCGCGTATACCCATGAAACCCGGCGAGATTATGACAAGGTTTAAACATGCGCTCAGCGTTAATAGTATATAGCAAAAGTAATAAGGCCCTTGCTTTAAAAATTGCCCAAGGCTATAAAGACACGGATTTTTTAACAGTATCGGGCCAGCCCGGCACTGATCTGCTTAGATTTAAAACAGATAAGGACGTCGTAATAGGCATAGGAGGCGGAAGCGCGATTGATACGGCCAAGGTTATATCGGGCAGAAAGCCCGCGATAACCATACCGTCTACCGCATCCGGCGCGGCTATTACGCCTTACGCGACACTTTGGAAAGCAGGCGGCAAGATATCGGTTGCCACGGCAAAGCCCATATTAAAATTTATACCAGGCATTGCCAAAAGTCTTCCTGCCGAAACGGCAAGGCTTACTATGCTTGACGCTTTCGCGCACGCGATAGAGTCTTTGTGGTCTGTTAACGCGACAGGCCCAAGCCGCAGATATTGCGCCCGCGCATTACGCATGCTTATGAGCTATATCAAGTCAAAGGACAATGATCTTTTGATAAAAGCCGGAAACGAAGCGGGAAAGGCCATAGAGATTTCCAAGACCAATGTTGTCCATGCCTCGTCTTATCCTTTTACCTCCCGATATGGGCTAAGCCATGCCGCGGCATGCGGTAAACTATTGCCGTATTTTGTCCAGTTTATGGATTATGCCAAACTTCCCTATCTTATGGGATTAGAGTCTACCCGGCAAGTGGTTTCTTTATTGCGAAAATATTCCCGGAACATAATAATGCCTGATTTTAAGCCGGACAGGCTTGCCGGCATGATATTGAAGTATAAGAGAATAAAAGACGGGCCGAGGAGGCTTGCAAAAAGCGATCTGGTATACATATTAAGCCGCGTGCGCGAAGATAGCGCCTGCAAAAAAAGCCCCAAAGCTTGCCGCGCCGGAGATGGCAGTATATGAAAGACAATATAAGAGAAGATATAAGGGAAGATATTTTTAATATATTAAGGATACTTTATTCGGGAAGCAAGCCGACGCAAAGAGACCTGTCAAGCTGTCTTGGCGTTTCTCTGGGTAAGATAAATTACCTGCTTAAGGTAATAGCCAAAAGAGGCCTTGTATCCATAAAGCATTTTACCCAGGAAGGGCAAAAGGCCAGAAAGATAGGCTATCTTTTAACGCAGAAAGGCATAGAGACCAAGCTTCGCTATACCCATCACTACCTTAAGCGCAAGGAGGAAGAGTATCTTGCCCTGAAAAAAGAGGCGGAAGCTTCTTTTGGCACACTGCCTAAAGGGTTTAACGTAAAACGCAAGCATACAGCGGGAGAAACTTATGTTAAATAACAGCACTGTCTTAATAACCGGCGGCACAGGCTCATTCGGACATGAATTTGTCCAAGCCGCGTTTGATTCCTATAAGCCGAAAAAGGTCATAGTATTCAGCAGGGACGAGTTCAAACAGTATAATATGGCAAAGCTTTTTCCCGACGGTAAATATCCAATACGTTATTTTTTGGGAGATATCAGGGACAGGAGCAGGCTCGGCAGGGCTTTTTACGGCGTTGACATAGTGATCCACGCCGCGGCATTAAAGCAAGTGCCAGCTTTAGAGTATAATCCGATAGAGGCTGTAAAGACCAATATTATAGGCGCCGACAATATTGTTGACGCGGCGATAGATTCCGGAGTTAAAAAAGTAATAGCTTTGTCAACGGATAAGGCGGTAAACCCGATAAACCTTTACGGCGCGACGAAGCTTGCCGCTGAAAAAATATTTATCGCGGCAAACGCTTATGGCGGAGACAGAACGGCATTTTCCGTGGTAAGATACGGCAATGTTGTGGCATCACGCGGCAGTGTCATACCCTTGTTTATGGACCTGAAACAAAAAGGCGTAAAAGAATTTCCCATAACAGACCTTAATATGACCCGTTTCTGGATGACTTTAAAACAAAGCGTCGGGCTTGTCATAAAGGCGCTTGAGGTTGCTGTAGGCGGAGAAGTATTTGTGCCCAGGATTCCTTCAATGAAAATAACAGACCTTGCCAGGGCGATTGATCCTGATTGCGAATTCAAGGTCACCGGCATACGCCCGGGAGAGAAGGTGCATGAAACGCTTATATCGGAGGATGAAAGCCGCAATACGAAGGTCCTTGACGATATCTATGTTATAATATCCCAATTTGCCAGGCAGGGCACAAAGGCATTTGAAAGATACAAGAAGAATAAGCCGGTTGAGCCCGGCTTTGCTTATCGCAGTGATAAGAACGATAAAAACCTTACCCGCAATGAGCTTCAAAAAATACTCAAAGATATGGTATGAAAAACCTTTGTTACGGAAGACAATGCATTGATAGCCGGGATATAGAAGAAGTGGTTGGCGCGCTTCGTTCGGACTGGCTTACGCAAGGCCCGAGAGTGGATGAATTTGAATCCATGATCTGTAAATACACGACAGCACGTTATTGCGTGGCGCTTTCAAGCGGAACAGCGGCGCTTCATCTGGCCTGTATTGCCTGCGGCCTCAAGCCCGGGGACGAGGCTATTACCAGCCCTATTACTTTTTTGGCGACATCAAATGCCGTATTGTATACAGGGGCAAAGCCCGTATTTGCCGATATAGACCCCATCACGGTCAATATAAACCCCTCTTTGATAGAGAAACAGATTACCAGAAAGACCAAAGCCATTCTACCCGTGCATTTCGCGGGTTTTCCCTGTGATATGGAGCGCATAAAAAAGATAGCCCTTAAAAGATCTTTAACAATAATTGAAGACGCCTGCCACGCTTTAGGCGCCGAATACCGCTGCGGCGGCGTATGGCACAAGACAGGTTCCTGCCAGCACTCTGACATGTCGGTATTTAGTTTTCATCCAGTAAAATCTATTACCACCGGCGAGGGCGGGGCGATTACGACAAATAATGCCAATTTATACCGGAGATTGCGCGCATTGCGCGCGCACGGCACTTATAAGGATAAAAATATTTTAGCCAAAAAAGGGCCCTGGTATTATGAAATGAAAGAGTTAGGGTTTAATTACAGGCTAACCGATATACAGTGCTCGCTCGGCATATCACAGCTTAAAAAACTCAAAGCCTTTATCGGTAAGCGAAATGAGCTTGCCGCGCTTTACCGGGAATTGCTTTGCGATTGCCGTGATATTCAATTGCCGCCCGAATCAGATAATTGCCGCAGCGCGTGCCATTTATTTTTTATCAGGCTCAAAGACTGTAAGAAACGCAGGCAGGTATTTGAAAAACTTTTACTTCATAAGATACGAGCCCAGGTCCATTATATACCTGTTTATGAGCACCCCTATTACGCGAAAAGGTCTTTGGGAGTGCGCTCTGATTACCCTAACGCGGACAGATATTACCGTGGTACACTGTCACTGCCGCTTCATGTTTCGCTCAAACCGTCGGACATACGCCGTGTTGTGAAAATATTAAAGGACGCTCTAAGATGAAAGTATTATTGATAAATCCGCCGATACGCGAATGGTCTAAACCTAATGTATTTCCTCTTGGATTAGGTTATATAGCTTCTGTATTGCTTAAAGATGGCCATGATGTCTGGGTTATGGATATAAACGGATACAGATGGGACAGGCAGAAGGTAGAAGAAATGATAAGCGGGGCGGATTACGATGTCGTAGGTATCGGAGGCATAATTACTATATACAAGTATGTCAAATGGCTTGTGTCGGTTTTGAAGAAACACCATCCCGGCAGAAAGATAATTGTAGGAGGCAGTGTCGGTTCGTCTATTCCCGCTATAATGCTTGGGTCAAACCCTGTTGATATAGTTGTTATCGGCGAAGGAGAAGAGACGATCAAAGAATTGATATCCGTTATGGCCGCGGGCGGGGACTTGTCCTCGGTAAACGGCATTTGTTATAAAGACGATAAAGGAGGCATAATCCGGACCGCCCCGAGACAACCTGTAAAGGATTTAGACAGTATAGCTTTGCCGGCATGGGATCTTTTCCCCATGGATATATACCTGAAAAACCCCGTGGGCGCGCCGAACAGGAATAAATGGATAGACGGCTCATCGCGGGACGGAGAAAGCCTTTCCATGAACATATACGGGACAAGGGGCTGTCCTTATCAGTGCGTGTATTGTTACCATGATTTTATGGGCGCAAGATACAGGACCCGTTCGCCTGGCAATATTATGGAAGAGATAAAACAGCTTTATAACCGCTACGGGGTCAAGTATTTTCATTTTATTGATGATGAGTTTGTCGTCAATAGGGATTTTACTTTTGAGTTTTGCCGGCTTGTAAAGGAATTTTCACAAGAGATAGGATCGCCCATTACCTGGGGCTGTGCCGGCAGGGTGAATCTGATGACCGAGGATATGATAATTGCCATGTCGCAGGCAGGATGTGTTCTTATAGGATACGGCATAGAGTCCGGAAGCCAGGCCATGCTTGATTTTATCAAAAAACGCGTTACTATCACGCAGGCAAAAAAGGCGGTAGCCCTTACCAGAAAGCATCTCGGATGGGCCGATACCTCGTTTATGATAGGGTATCCCGGCGAGACAAAGCAGAGCATACAAGAGACTATTGATTTTTGCAAGGAATTAGAGCTTGTCCCCGAAGTTATATTCTTTTTAACGCCCTATCCCGGCACGCGCTTGTATGAGATGGCATTAAACAAGGGTATGATAAAAAATGAAGAGGAATATATACTATCGCTTGGCGAGCAAGGCGAAAAGATAAGGATAAATTTTACAAATTTTTCAGATAAACAGCTTTATGAAATACAGGCCAACATGATTGATGAATTGAAGGCCTGGAACAAGGTAAGGCATAGCTAAAAAGGAGCGAATGGATGAAAATATTAAGCATTATACCGGCGCGCGGAGGGTCAAAAGGTGTAAAAGACAAGCATACCGTTGATTTTAACGGTAAGCCCCTTATAGGTTATACGATAGAAGACGTTCTTGCCTCCGAGCTTATAGATAAGGCGGTTGTCTCAACCGATAGCGATAAGATAGCCGGTATTGTTAAAAGCGTCTATGATATTGAAGTAATAAAACGGCCCGCCAAATTCGCCAAAGATGATTCCCCCATAGAAGAGGCCCTTCTGCACGCGGTTGAATATCTTAAGAAACAATTCGGCTATCACGCGGATATAGTTGTGTGGACGCAGGCCAATGTCCCTATAAGGCAAAAGGGTATTATAGACAAGGTTATCAAAAAACTCATAGCCTCAAAGGCCGATTCCTGCGTAACCTGTTATGAGGCCGATCAGGTGCCCGAGGCCATGAAGATAATAAATAAAAAGGGCATGCTTGTCCCGATAGTAAAGGATGTCAAGGGCATAAGAAGGCAGGAATTTCCGAAGCGCTATCTGCTTGACGGATCGGTGCTTGCCTTAAGGGTTGAAAATCTTTACAAAGCCCGCGGCATAAGAAAGGCCCATATTTATTTGGGCAATAATGTCGTTCCTGTAATCCAGAGCGATATGATGTATACGCTTGAGGTTGATATGCCTGATGACGTGGCGCTGGTAAAATATTATTTAAATAAAATAAAGTCCGGCCATGAAAACTGATTACGATTTACGCCAAGGCAAAAAAGTCTATATAATTTCCGAAGCCGGGATAAATCATAACGGCAGTCTGCATACGGCATGCGATATGGTCAGAACCTCGGCTGATTCAGGCGCTGACGCGGTAAAATTCCAGAATTATGATACAAAAGATTTTATCGTAGATAGATCTATCACCTACACGTATAAAGAGCGCGGCAGGAAAAAGACACAGTCCATGTGGCAGTTATGCAGGCGGTGCCAGATGGGCAAAGGCTGGATTGAAAAATTAAAAAAACTTTGCGATTGCCTCGGCATAGATTTTTTGTCAACGCCGACATCAAAAAAGGGCGTTGATGAACTTATCCGCGCGGGCGTTAAAATGCTTAAAAACGGCTCCGACTATTTATCGCATCTTCCGCTTTTAAGATATATGTCGGGTTTTAGACTGCCCATCATTTTATCTACCGGCATGGCTTATGAGCAAGATATAAGAGAAGCGGTTGAGGCGGCTTCAGCCTCGGGCAAGACTCGGGTTATTTTACTTCATTGCACGAGTAATTATCCTGCCAAGGCAGATGACGTAAACTTGGCGCGCATGGCGGCATTAAGGCAAAAGTTTAATCTGCCTGTCGGATTTTCAGACCATACGGTCGGCAATGCCGCGGCCGTACAATCTGTGGCGCTGGGCGCGAGTATTATTGAAAAGCATTTTACCCTTGACCGGAATATGAGCGGCCCCGACCACTGGTTTAGCATGACGCCTTCAGGGCTTAAGGCGTATGTAAAAGATATCCGGGAAGCGGAAAAACGCATGGGCAGTGCCCTTATATGCCCGGCAAAAAACGAAATGGCATGCAGGCAGGAATTCACGCTAAGCCTTGTCGCGGCAAGGCGGATGAAAAAAGGCCGCAGGCTCGGCGTAAAAGATATCCTGATCGCCAAACCGGGCACAGGGATAAAACCTAAAGATATTGATAATGTAAAAGGGCTCGCGCTTAAGGTTGATATCGCCAAAGGCGCGCCCATAACATGGCAGGACCTGGCCAGATAAATAGCATGGTAAAAGGAAATAATATAAAAAATTTTACGAAGGCGTGTTTTCTTGTTACCGGCGGAGCGGGTTTTATCGGCTCTCACGCGGTTGATAGATTATTGTCTCTGGGCCATGATGTTATTGTTGTAGACAATCTAAGCACAGGCAGGCTGGAAAACATTGATCAGCGCGTTGTTTTTTACAAGGCGGATATATCGGATATGGGTATCTTGAAGAAGATATTCGGATGCCATAAGATTGATTATGTCCTGCATGAGGCTGCCAAGATAAACCTTAACGTAAAACTTGAAGACCCTGCCGCGGATATAGCAAGCAGTGTTATAGGCACTATAAATCTTTTAAAATCCTGCCTTGATTTTAAGGTAAAAAAGATCGTATACGCGTCCTCGGTGGCTGTATACGGCAGGCCGAAACTGCTTCCGGCAAAAGAGAGTGATGAGCCTGTGCCTGTTTATTCATACGGGGTGGCTAAAAAATGCGCCGAGGAATATATAAGGTATTATTCCGATAATTTCGGGATTGATTATACTATACTCCGCTATGCCAATATTTATGGCCCGAGACAGCCTATATTCGGCGAGGTTGGAGTAATAGCGATATTTGCCGACCGCATAGCCAAGGGCCTGCCCCTTACCATATTTGGAGACGGCATGCATTTGAGAGATTATATTTACATAGATGATGCCGTTGAAGCGACTATTACGGCCTTTAATGCCGGTTCCGGGCAGACCTTTAATGTAGGCTGTGGAGAAGGCGTATCGGTTATGGATGTTTTTGAGGCATTTTGTCAGGCGCGCGGCAAAAAGCCGGTATTTGAAAGCCGGCCGGAACGCGTGGGAGAATTAGGCAAATTTTATTCTGATACGAAAAAAATAACAGAGGCTTTTAATTTCAGGCCGCGCGTAAAACTTAAAGAGGGCATATCGCGCACTCTTTCATTTTGCCTTAAAGAAGGCGGACAGGCCGCGCGCCGGGACATCGCTTTAAGGCCGGTTGAGGCCAAAGACAAAGACATGATATTTGGCTGGAGAAATACGCCGTTTCTGATAGGCTTAGGCGGAAGCGGCAGGGCGGTTACGCGGCAGGAGCATTCGGCATGGTTTGACGGCATACTGAAAGACCAGGAGGCTGGTTTTTTTATCATCAATTATAAGGATATTCCGGCAGGCCAGGTCAGGTTTGAGCTGTCGGCAAAAGGGCATTATATTGTAAGCATATATCTTTTGGAAAAATATACCGGCATGGGCATAGGGCCTGCCGCGCTTTTAGATGGTATTCGCGTTATGCGGGGGAAAAAACCGGACGGAGTATTCATTGCTGTCATGAAAAAAGATAATAGGGCGAGCGTGTCGCTTTTTTCTAAGTGTGGTTTTTACGAATTTCCATATGAAGACAGGCCGTCGGGTTATCTGGCCATGCGCTATGACGGTGCATGCCAAGCCTGCGAAGAGCCTGTTGCAAAGGCTTTATCTTGCAAGGCCTCCGGCGTGAAGGCTTTGGTTGATTTTTATGATGATAATATAAAACAGCATGGTTCTGATATAGGTTCTGTCGCGTGGGGAAGCAAGGCTTCGCAGGAAAAGCGTTTTGAAATACTCTCTCTTATAGCTGATCTAAACGGTAAATCGGTCCTTGATCTCGGCTGTGGGCTTGGCGATCTTTACGGCTGGATGAAAGAGGCTGATATAAAGGCGGATTATACGGGAATGGATATTTCTTTGTCCATGATAGAACGGGCAAGGCAAAAATATCCCAAAGGAGAATTTATACACGGCGGCATAGGCGATATTCCGGCAGGCCTTTTTTATGATTATATACTTTGTTCGGGTATTTTCAACCGCAGAGTGCCGGAGCATGAAAGGTATGTAAGCGATACTATTACGGCTATGTTTGACGCCTGCCGCCTGGGCATAGGTTTTAATATGATGAGTGTTAAAGCGGATTTTTTTAATCAGCAGGAATATTATGCCCAGGCCGGAGATACGCTTGATTTTTGCCTGAAGCTTAGCCGAAGAGCCGTATTAAGGCATGATTATATGGGGCATGATTTTACGGTTTACGTTTATAAAAACAATAAGGCTTAAAATTCCAGGCACTGCCTGAAGAAGAAGGAGATATCCTGTGCGCACGGCACTGATAAGAGTTGACGCCAAAAAAGAGATTGCTTTAGGCCATCTTAAAAGATGCCTTTGCCTGGCGCAGAAATTCAGACAAAAGAATATTTCGGCGCGTTTTTTGATAGCAGATGATAAATGCGCCGGGCAATTCCTGGATAAAGAAGGTTTTGGCTATACGGCAATGGATCTTAAGACAGGCTCGCCGGGTGATTGCCTTCGGACCATGGAAGAGGCCCAAAGGCTTAAAGCCGATATGATTATTATTGATTCATATGAGATAGGCGAAGGATTCAGGCAAAAGCTTATGGATAAGGGATTTCTGACAGTTTCTATAGATGATACAGCCAGCGCGCGCGTACCCTCCCATATTATTATAAACGGCAATCTTAATGCCGAAGCGATGAAATACGACGCGCCCGAAGGGACAATGCTTTTTTTAGGCATAAGATATCTGATACTTGGCAGTGATTTCTGGGGCATTAATGCCTCTTATAGCGAGAGCGATAATATTGATAATGTGCTTATTACCATGGGCGGGGTTGACCACTATGATTTGAGCACCAGGATACTTAAAATACTTGAAGGCATTGACGGCTCTTTTAGCGTCACGGTAATAGTCGGGCCTTATTATGATAATACAGCCGCGATAGAGGCCCAGGCAGGCTTAATGAAAAAGGATGTCAAGCTCATATTCGCGCCTTCAGGGCTTTTCAATTATATGAGGGCATGTTCACTGGCATTTTGCGCCGGAGGCCAGACTTTATATGAGCTGGTTTCTCTGGGGCGTCCGACGATCGGCATAGGCCTGTGGGAGAACCAGTTTGGCAATGTGTCTGAATTATCGGCCAGAGAGATTATACTCGGCGCTTTTTACAATGAAAGTACACTGTTTGATCTCTCTCTGGAAAAGGCCGTCAGGGATTTTATGGCAAAGCCGGCGCGCAGAAAAGCCATGGCGGCTAATGGGCTAAAACTTATTGATGGCAATGGGGCAGAGAGGGTATGCCAGGGCCTTATATCGGCATGCGATAGTAATAAGGCCGCGGGCAGATTGCTTTAAGCGGTCTAAACACGGAGGATTTTTATGGAAAAGGCAAAGGGGCATTATAGATTGGGCATGCCTTTAAGGTCTGATAAAGAGATAAATTATATTGATCAATTGGCAGGGGTATTAGACAATAGCAGAATGTCCGGCATAGAAAAGATGATGAATTTTCCGATGTATGTTCCCAGGCAGAGTATGGCTTCTTTTCTTGTCAAATACGAGATATTCAAACAGATAATCAATGTCCACGGCTGTATTGTGGAATGCGGCGTCTGTTATGGCGGCGGCCTGATGTCATGGGCGATGTTTAGCGCGATATTTGAGCCTGTCAACTATTCAAGGAGGGTCATAGGTTTTGACACTTTTTCAGGTTTTCCCGGCATATCAGCCAAAGACAAAAAAGACAAAGACCCCAATGCGAAAAAAGGCGGTATGCGCGTAGATTCTATGGAAGAACTTCTCCGATGCAGGTCATTGTTTGACCAAAACAGGCCTGTCGGGCATATCAATAAGATAGAGCTTGTAAAAGGCGATATAACAAAGACGGCAAAAAAATACGTTAAGGATAATCCGCATCTTGTTGTCTCGCTTTTATATCTTGACCTTGACCTGTATGAGCCTACAAAGGCGGCCATTGAGGCATTTTTTCCGCGTATGCCAAAAGGGGCAGTGATCGCTTTTGATGAGCTTAATCATCCTGACTGGCCGGGAGAAACGGCCGCTCTGCTTGAAACTATCGGGATAGGCGGCTTAAGGATAAAGCGTTTTCCCTTTGACAGCGTGCGTTCTTACGCGGTCATTGAATAGATAGGGATAGATTGGCATGATCCTGACAGCGCATCAACCTGTTTATTTGCCGTGGCTGGGCTTATTTCATAAAATAGCCCTAAGCGACGCTTTTTGTTATTTTGATAATGTCCAATACCTGAAAAAGGACTGGAATAACAGAAACATGATAAAAACTCCAAACGGGGTTATCTGGCTTACCGTGCCTGTCCTGACAAAAGGGCACAGAGAAAAGCCGATAAGGCAGATTGAGATAAATAATTCCGTGGATTGGAGAAAAAAACATTGGCAGTCAATATTTCATGCCTATAGAAAAGCGCCATTTTTTAATATGTATTCAGATTTTTTTAAAGATCTTTACGCTAAGGATTGGGTGTATTTAACAGATTTAAACGAATGGATGCTTAAATTTTTTCTAAAGGAATTGAATATAAATGTTAAATACTGTAAAGCGTCAGATATGAATTTTGCCGGCAGTAAGTCAGATCTGGTGCTTGATATGTGCGTAAAACTGAATGCCGGTATATATATATTCGGCGCGCTGGGAAAGGAATACGCTGATATCGCTTCGTTCAAAGAGCGCGGTATAAAAGTTTTGTTCCAGGATTATAAGCATCCCCAATACCCCCAGCTTGGGCCTGGTTTTGCGGCCAATCTATCGGTAATTGACCTGCTTTTTAACGCGGGCCCGGACAGGTCGCTTGACATTATAATGAGCGGCAATATAACGAAGCAGGATATTAGTATATAAAATTAGGAGCATAAGCATGGGTAAAGAGATAGTCGCCGTGATACCTGTTAAGGGGGTTTCGGAAAGGGTAAAGTCCAAAAATACACGGCCTTTTTGTGATACAAGCCTTTATGAATTAAAGCTTGAGCACATGAGCATGGTAAAGGGTTTTTCTAATATCATTGTCTCCTCCGAAGATGATCGGATACTTGAGATAGCCAGGAAAAAGGGTTTTGACACGCACAGGCGCGATAGCAGGTATTCCACAAGCAGTATACCCATGAGCGATGTCTATTCATATGTAGCCTCCCAGATAAAGGGAGAGCATATAGCGTGGGTGAATGTGACTAATCCTCTTGCTCTTGTGAAAAATTATGAAGACGCGATAAAAGCCTATAACGGGCTTGGCTCGGAATACGATTGCCTTTTGAGCGCGTATGAGGTTAAGGATTATATTTTTTATAATAATAAGCCGATAAATTTTAAACCCAATCCATGGCCGCGCTCACAAGACCTGAAAGGATTATGCGCCCTTAGTTTTTTGATAAATATTCTAAAAAGAAATGATATGGTCAGATGGGGTTCATGCGTCGGCCAAAAGCCGTATTTTTTCATTCTTGACAGGATAACATCAATGGATGTGGATTACCAGGAAGATTTTGATTTTTGTGAAATGATGTATAGAAGGCGCAAGGAAGAAGTATCCGGAGAAAAGCAATGATCAAGCTCGTGAAGTTTTCACACAACAGGGATGAGGATTTTAAGAAATCAAGCGATAATCTTCTTGATATAATTAATAGGTTTGCAGATCAACCAGCTTTAACAAGCTTGTATGCGTATTTTAGGAAGTGGTACAATCTACCGGAAAATGTTATAAAGCAGGGGATTAAGAAACGCATTGCAAATCTGTATATGTATAAAAAAGCCAAATTTGATGATTCCTTGAAATTAAAATGGATCCTAATGTCATTTATTAAACACCTTGGTTTGTTATTGTATGCCCTCATTTGCTCTAGGTGGTTTTTTAACGTGAAAAACTACAGGCTTATAGTAGATGGCATTGCATCAAAAATAGAATTGCTAAGGTTTAAGAAATTGATTGATTTAATAGGCAGAGATAAGGTTTTAATAATTACAACATATAAGACAGCCAAAGACGAGTTTAAAGGTTATAATATTGAGTATGAGAAAAAATTTAAGCATTATAATGCAAGAGATATACTTTATTCTTTTTTCTATGAAATAATTTTTGGCGTGTGGTTATATTTGATATTATCAATACGATTAAATGTAAATCTCATATTGCTTATGACGCCTGTTATTAACGATTATCTTAAATATAGCAAACTGTTTAGTGCTAACAAAGCTGACTACATTGTTCAGGAAAGGCACTATGCTACTAATGCTGTAAAAAATTATTTATTTAAAAAAAATGGGGGACGGGCTTCTACGTGTATACAGAAAAATATCATACAATTGGACGCCATGTACTACTACTGTGATATTGATTGGTTTTTTTCTTTGGGTAACCGCACGGCTGATGGATTGTTTGAATACGGCGCTAGAATTGATAAAATTATACCAGTAGGCTCAATGTTTATGGAATATTACTGGTTCAGCAACCAGGAAAAAGTGGAAAAGAACCTGGATATAGTGATGTTAGGAATAAATGTAATGAATGCCTATGAGCGCATGGATTCATATTCGAAGTTTATAGATGATTATTATGACTGTATTAGGTGGCTTGTGAGGTTTAAGAATGATTATCCTTCTTATCGCATAGCAATTAAGCATCATTCAAGTGCCGGAGAAGATAAGATTGAAGAAGAAATAATTGCCAGCACGGGCTTAGAAGCGGTAGATAAAAACGCTAATAGTTATAAAATTGCTTTTGGCTCGCGATGTGCTGTGACATATGGATCCACAATGGGTTATGAGCTTAATGCGCATGGGATTTTAACATTTTTCCTTAATCCTAACAAGCATTCTACCATACTGCTTGACTATAATGATAAATTACTTGAAGGTCTTAACGTTGCATCTTATGAGATTTTTCGTGATAAAGTTTTGGGTATATTATCTGGAGATAACAAGGTTTTTATTAATGCAGATGATATATGCATAAATAGCTCTATAGTTTCTAATAGAATTTACAAGGAGCTGGTAAATTAGCCATTATAACCAAAGAGGAGGTTGTGTGATGATAGAAAGATTGATTAGGGGGGGGTATCACGATTAAGAAGTGGTATATTATTTGATTATTTAAGTCGTAGCGGTATTTATTATCATTCTAGTCAATATTTATCTTGCAATAAAGTAGTTGGCGATTATTTTCATTTTGGTGTAGGCTCTGGTGCGGATTTTGTAGCTGCTTACAGAGAGCATAGAGGTATTAATAGGCACTTTTACCTGTTTGATTCTTTTGCGGGTTTACCAGCACCAAAGGACACGCTTGATGGAAAATATCATAAAGGCAAATATACATTTAGCAAAGAAAGCCTTGTCCAAAAATTGCATAAACAAGGAATCCCGCAATCAGATTATACTATAGTGCAGGGTTATTTTTCAAATATACCATTGTTAGATTTAAAAAACAAAGCAGCATTAGTTATATTAGATTGCGATTTATGGGAATCAACTATGGATGCTCTTAGATTTATTAAACCTTATCTACAATCTGGTACAGTAATCCTGGCCGGTGAATATTTTAATTATAGAGCAGATTTTACGAGGGGTATGGCAGGAGCTATTAATAATTGTTTTAAATCTGAGTTAGTTTCTTGGCGTCCTTACGGTGACTCAGGAATGAGTTTCATCTATAAGGGGTAATATCAAATATAGCGTATAAATGAAGGGAAAAATGTTTTATGGCTTACAAGAAAGGTAATATATTTTCACTGGATGAGAAGTTAACAAGTGGCAAAACCGAAGAATTAAATGAGAGATTTGAGAGGTTTTTGGACAGGTATTTTGGCAAAAACGGCCAAATCAAGCCCTTATTTATTGAATATACAAGTTGCCCTAATTGTGAGTCAAAAGACGGCAGCACATTCAAGCAAAAGCGTTTTGCCTACAGACGCTGTTTTAAATGCCAGATGGTATACGCAGTTCCAAGGTTTAAACAAGAGATAAATATAAAAATACATTCTCAGGATTGTTATAAAGAGCATTATATCAACAAAGTGATGCCAACAATAGATTATAGAAGAAACGTTCTTGCAAAAAATAAGTATAAGCAGGTTATGGAGTTTTTTAAAAAGCCTGGCAGGGTATTGGATATAGGATGTGGCTTAGGGGAGCTTTTAAGTGTATTTAAAGAGAATGGATGGAAAAGCGATGGTATAGACTTTAACGATTTTGCAGTTGAGTATGCAAAAAATAATTTCAATCTAAATATAAAAAAATGCGATATATTTAAGATGCCTGAAGAGGAAAAATACGATCTGGTTATGCTATGGGGCGTTATAGAGCATGTGTATACGCCCGACTCTCTTCTTAAAAAATGCAAAGCCTTATTAAAAAAGAATGGGCTTTTATTAATCGAAGTCCCTTCAGCGGATTCTCTGTTAGTTAGGTATTGTGAGGCGACAGGCAAAGAGGCGCATAGGACATTTGAATCGGCGCGCCATATTATGCTATTCTCACAGCGCTCTTTAATTGAAATGTGTTCAAGGAATGGGTTTGCCTGTAAAAAATTATTGAGCAATGGTTTAGATGTGTCTACCATATCTAAAATGAATGGATTGAATTTAGAATCAGAGTGCGTAAATATTATACAAAACATCCTTGATGAATCCTTGCAAGGGGACTTGCTAAGAGGATTTTTTATAAAAAGCCCCTCAAAGGGCAAAAAGTAATTATCTTATAAGGCGATAACATGAGTAAAATATTATTGATTCATCCTCCTTTCGGAACCGGCGACGACAAGCGTCCGCCTGATATATTTGACCCGCATTTTCCATGGGGCCTTGGCTGTATAACAGGCATTTTGAGGCAGAACGGTTTTGATATGGATCTGTTTGATATATACGCGCATCAATGGAACAGGCAGGAGGCATTGAAAGGCCTTGAGGAGAAATCCTTTGATTGCGTTATGATAACCGCCATGGCAACGCAGTATGTGTATATTAAATGGTTGTCGCGGCAGCTTAAGAGGATAAACGGCTCTTGCACAATAATATTGGGCGGCCAGCTGGCCACATTCAGCTATAACGCGGTGCTTAAAAACACGGATGTTGATATCTGCGTTATAGGCGAGGGGGAGCTGACCGCATTAGACATATTGAATAATATAAATGATTTTGATAATGTTAACGGCATAGCGTTTAAAAGGCTGGGCAGGGTCATAAAGACCGGCCCGCGGCCGCTTATCACGGACATAGATAAGCTCCCCAGCCCGGCCTATGATCTGTTCAATATGGATATTTACAAGACCAATAAGCTTTATGTGCACAATAAATCAGCCGCTTTATATGAAAACCGGCAAAAGCCCAATGTCATGGCTATGATAAGCGGCAGGGGCTGTCCTTTTGTGTGCAATTTTTGCAGCAGGACATTCAGAAACATACGCATACGTTCCACGGGTTCTATAATTAAAGAGATAGATTTTCTTAGGGCAAGATACGGTATAAACGCTATTAACTTTGTGGACGAGCTTTTATTCCTTAAACAGAAAAGCATAGACGAGCTCGCGGTCCAATTAGGCAAAAGAGGGCTTATCTGGAACGGCCAGGCCAGGGTTGACACCATCAATCTGGATAAATTGAACTTTTATAAGGAAAACGGCTTAGTTTCCATAGGTTATGGTGTTGAGAGCGGCAGTGATGAGATGCTAAAACGCATGAACAAAAGGATCACAAGGCAGAAGATAGAAAATGCCATCAGGATGACGCTTGAGGCAGGTATTCATATAAAACTCACCTTGATTTTTGGATATCTGGGTGAAACACGGCAAAGCGTTAATGAGACGGTTGAGATGTTCAAGGGCCTGCATCATCCGGGCAGGCGTTTTTGTATATTTACCCCTCTGCCGGGTTCGCAGATATATGATTATGCCCTGGGAAAGGGTATTATAAAAGATGAGGACTCTTATCTTTCGCGGATCTGCGAAGGTTATTGGCGCAGGGTGGTAAATATGAGCGAACTTAGTGACGATGAATTTGATTTGGTCCGGGCGGATGCCGAAGAGCGGATGAGAAATAACTATAAAGATTACATGTCGTCTCTGCCGGAACAATCCCGCAAAAACCATTTTCGTTTATGTGAAGAGGATTTTGAGAAATCATTTTTAAGCAATATCGGCTCTAAGGATAAGGAGATATAGGCCATGGGAAAACATAAGAAGCAACAAGGCGCTTTAAATGTCCTTGTTACCGGCGGTTCAGGATTTTTGGGCAGTCATATAGCCGATGCCTTGACAGAGGCGGGGCATCACGTCGCAATTTTTGATAAAAAGAAATCAGCTTTTATAAAACCGGGCCAGGATATGATAGTAGGCGATATATTGCATCCGCAGGAGCTTTCTCAAGCCATGAAAAACATGGACGCTGTTTTTCATCTTGCCGCGCTTGCCGATGTGGATGAAGCCTGCGACAATGCCCCTGACACGATGAAGATAAATATAATCGGGACAACCAATGTTCTGGAGGCGGCAAGGCAGAACAATGTCCGGCGTGTTGTATTTGCCAGCACCATATACGTCTATAGCAGGACAGGCTCTTTTTACCGGGTCAGCAAGCATGCCTGTGAGCTCCTGCTTGAAGCGTATAATGAAAGATACGGCCTTAATTACACGATATTAAGATTCGGCACGCTATACGGCACCAGGGCGAACTCTTCAAACAGCGTTTTCAGGTATCTGCAAGAGGCCTTTAAGTCAGGCAAGATAGAATTTAAGGGCACAGGCCAGGAAATACGCGAGTATGTGCATGTCTGTGATGCCGCCGATATATGCGTTGAGGTATTGGAAGACGAATACAAGGGCCAAACCCTAATCCTTACGGGCCACCACAGGATGAAGCTTATGGAATTGCTTGATATTATTAATGAAATACTCGGCGGCAAAGTCAAGATACGCGTAAACCCGGAAAAATCCATATCGCATTATATACAGACCCCGTATTCGTATATGCCGCGCATAGGCAAGAAGATAGTAATGAACACTTATTGCGATCTCGGCCAGGGGCTTTTGGAAATGATTGATGAGATAGATGCTGAAAAAAGGCAGGACACCGTTATTATTGACCCGGCTAAGGAGTGATCATGAACACGAAAAAGGTTTTTATATCCACGACTTCTTTTGCCGAATATGATAAAAAACCGCTGGAGATGCTTGAGGCGGCTGGGTTGGCGGTTGAAATGAACCGGCTGGGCAGGAAATTAAAAGAAGATGAAATAAAAGGCTTTTTGCAAGACATTGATTTTCTTATTGCCGGCACGGAGCCTATAACCAGAGATGTCATAACCTCTTCAAAAAAGCTAAAAGTTGTATCCCGTTGCGGCACAGGGCTTGATAATGTTGACCTGGCAACGGCAAGTGAATTTGGTATAAAGGTATTTAACACGCCCTGCGGCCCGACGCTTGCTGTGGCTGAACTCACCATGGGTCTTATAATAAATATCTTAAGAAAAATAAGCCATATGGACAGGGATATGCGAAAGGGCCTCTGGCGCAAGCAAATGGGCTCTCTTTTGCAGGGTAAATATGCTGGGATCATCGGTTTTGGCAGGATAGGGCAGAGGCTTGCCCAGATGCTTCTTGCCTTCGGCGCCAAGGTCGCCTATTATGATATTATAGATATGCCGCGCAGGCTCGGCTGTAAGTTCCTTGACCTTAAAACGCTTTTATCCTGTTGCGATATAATATCCTTACATTGCCCGGCGCCTTCAAACGGGCCTGTAATAGGCCCAAAGGAATTCGGCTTGATTAAAAAAGGCGCTTATATTATCAATACGTCGCGGCCCGGGCTTATTGACGAGCAGGCGCTTTGCGCGGCATTAAAAGACGGCAGTGTAGCGGGGGCCTGCCTGGACGTGTTTGATAAAGAGCCTTATACTGGAAAAATGATTCAATTTGATAATGTTATCCTTACTCCTCATATAGGTTCTTATGCTAAGGAGGCAAGAATAAAAATGGAGATAGATTCGGTTGAAAATCTTCTTTCTTATATCGGGAGGAAATAGGCGTTGAAATACATAGATATCAGCAGGCAATTGCGTAACGGTATGCGGGTTTATCCCTCTGATCCGGAATTTGTTTTAAGAGGCCATAAATCTATCAAGAAAGGTTCTTCATGTAATCTCGGCGCTTTAAGCCTGGGCACTCATACAGGCACGCATATTGACGCTCCGCGGCATATCATAGAAGGCGCCGGGCCTGTGGACGGCATTGCAATTGATAAGCTTATTTGCAGGGCGCTCGTTGCCGGTATTGATGATCTAAAAAGCATAGGTTTTTTAAACGGCACGGGGCTTAAGCGGGCAAAAGCCATATTGCTTAAGAGGGGCTCTAAAAAGGCAAGCCTTGATTTAAAAGACGCAGATATGGTAATTCAAGGCGGTTTCAGTCTTGTAGGCACCGAAGAGATGAGCATAGAAGCCTCGGATGATAAGGCCCATCCTGTTCACAAGAGGCTGCTTTCAAAAAAGATAGTGATTGTGGAAAATCTCGCGCTTAAGGGGGTAAAAAACGGATTTTACAAATTGTTCTGCCTTCCCTTAAGGATAAAAGACTCCGACGGAGCGCCCGCCAGGGCGGTATTATTAAATGATTAAGGCGATAATCTTTGATTTTGACGGTGTATTGGTTGAGTCCGTGGATATTAAGACCAAAGCTTTCAGGAGGCTGTTTGAGCACGAAGGAAAAGAAATAGCCGACATGGTTGAAAGCTACCATATTGCTAATACGGGTGTTTCAAGGTTTGATAAATTCAGGTATTTTTACAAAACTTTTCTAAAAAGGGAATTAAGAGACGCTGAATTCAATGACCTATGCAAGAGGTTTTCGGCTCTGGTAAAGGAAGAAGTGATAAAGGCGCCGTATGTTACCGGCGCGCGGGAATTCCTGCAATCCCGTAAGGATTTTTTTGATTTTTTTATAACGACTGCCACGCCTCAAGCTGAAATGGAGTGGATAGTTGAACAAAGGGGCATAAGCGCTTTTTTTAAGGCCCTGTATGGAGCGCCTGTTAAAAAAGAGGACGCTGTTAATGACATAATTAGGCGTTTCGCCTTAATGCCTGATGAAACAGCTTATGTAGGAGACGCCTTAAGCGATATGCAGGCCGCGCGGGCCAATTCCGTCAATTTTATCGCCCGCGTATACGAGGCGAACAAGGAAATGTTCGGAAGTTTAGACTGCGTAAAAATTAATAATATGACAAGCCTTGACCGGGCGATAAAAAGTCTTGGTTGAGAAAAAGGATATTATGCCCAGGATACAAGCGGATACGGTAAAAAATCTTTTTTATCTTATAAACCAGCAGAGGGCGCGTTTATTTGTCTTTACAGTTGTCATTACCCTGACATCGCTCTTTGAGGCATTGGGCATAGGCACGCTTTATCCTATATTAAATATTTTTAACAGCGATGAGAAAAGAAGTGTTTATGCAAAGTTGATTAATAATATCCTGCCCTTTGATATTGGCCTTGAGCAGATTGTCCCGGTTTTGTTCCTGTCGGTAATTATATTTTTCATAGCAAGGGGGATATTTATTGTTTTGTCGTATTACGCTCAATTTAAGCTTTCGCAGGGGCTGACGAGCAAATGGCAGAACGACATATTTTCAAGTTATATGGGCCAGGACTATGATTATTTTATAAAACACCGCGCCGGAGATCTTTTGCAGAAACAGATGGTGCACACGGAAAACGCGGGTAATGCCATTGTGTATACGTGCCAGATAGCGAGGAATATTTTTACAGTCGTGTTATTGTTTGCAATGCTCTTTTTCGTATCCGTTAAATGGGCATTATCTTTGATAGCGGTTTCGGCTGTAAGCATGGTTATTGTTTATGCCGTTTCCAGGATTAAAGTTTACGCGGATTCAAGGGTGCACGCTGAATTGCAGAAAGAATCTTATTCCCTTGCCGCGGAGGTAATTTCCGGCATAAGACAGGTAAAGGCTTTTTTGGCGGAGGATTTCTTTAAGAAGCGGTTTTGCCAGGCGGTATGCGAAAAGGCGCGTATTTATACCAGGAACGCGACGATAAGCTGTATGCCGACGCCTGTCATGCAGACTCTTGTGGTTTTGGCCATACTGCTTGTTTTATTCGCGGCCAGCCTTGCCAAGGAAAATGCCGGCTCTATATTTGCCGCTATCGCTATATTCGGAGGCGCCTCTTACAGGATAATGACTTCCATGTCCGGCATTAACAGCGGTTTTATCCAGATAGCCAGTTTACTGCCTTCAATAAATATTGTTTCAGGGCTTTTGTGCCTGGCCCGCCCCAGGGAAGATATGCCCGCGATTAAATGTTTTAAAAAAGGAATATCTTTTTCAAATACAGGCTTTGCTTATGGGCAGAGCGGTTTCAGGCTTTCAGGCATTAACCTTGAATTGGAGAAAGGCAAATTTTATGGAATTGTAGGCCCGTCCGGAAGCGGAAAATCCACGCTTATAGACTTGTTGATAGGATTTTATGGATATGATACAGGTTCTATAAGAATTGACGGGCAGGATATGCGCGATTTTGATATCCGTTCATGGCGGAGGATGATAGGTTTGATAAGCCAGGACACCTTTATTTTTAACGGGACTATTGCCGACAATATATCTTTTGCCGTTGAGGCGGGTGCCGTTGAAAAGAGCGCCATAATCAGTTCGGCTAAGGCGGCCGATATACACGATTTTATAGCAGGCCTTCCAGACGGTTATGACACGCTTGTAGGGGAAAGAGGGCTGACGCTTTCAGGCGGCCAGAGGCAGAGGCTTGCCATTGCCAGGGCCGTATACAGGGACCCGGAGGTGTATATCTTTGATGAAGCCACAAGTTCGCTTGACACGTATTCGGAAAAAAAGATACAGGAGGCAATAGAAGGCTTAAGCAGGTCAAAGACCGTTATCTGTGTATCGCACAGGCTTTCAACGGTAATCAACGCTGACAGCATTATAGTCTTGGACGCGGGCAGGGTTGTTGAAACCGGCAGTCACAATGAATTGCTAAGTAAGGGTGGATTTTATGCCAGGCTTTACCGGCACCAGCACGGGGAAGAAAAAAATAATCAATATCCGTAAGGAGGAATTATGAAAGACAGGATCCTGGTAGTTTGCGCTCATCCGGATGACGAGACATTAGGCTGCGGCGGGACGATTAGGCGGCTGGCAGATGAAAAGCATGATATCCGTATTGCTATTTTGGGAGAAGGGCTTGGCGCGCGTTGTCAAGCCGGGCGAAAGCCTGATACTGCCGCGATAAAGAATGCCGCGCTTAAAGCGGGCAGGATACTCGGCTCAAGGGAAATATCTTTTTTTGACCTGCCTGATAACAGGTTTGATTCGGTTGATTTGCTTGATATCGTTAAGAAGGTTGAGGATATTATCGGACGCTTTAAACCCAATATTATTTTTACGCACCATTGCGCGGATTTGAATATGGATCATTGCCTGACGCACAGGGCCGTTCTGACGGCCGCCAGGCCCTTGCCAGCCAACCGCGGTATCCGTGATATATACGCTTTTGAAACCCTCTCGTCAACCGAATGGTCTTTTGGGCAATATGGCCGTCAATTTTGCCCCGATATTTTTTATGATATAACGAAGTCATATAAGGCAAAGGCCATGGCGCTGGCTGTGTATAAAACTGAAATGAGAAAGTTTCCGCATCCGCGTTCAGGGTCTGCCATGCTTGCCAATGCCAAAAAATGGGGCAGTTGCAGCGGCCGCGGGCTTGCGGAGGCATTTGAGACAATAAGGAGCATAAGATAATTTCCATTATGGGGCCCAAAAAAAAAGACGCGTTAATACTCATAGATAAAGCCGGCCTGAAACCGGCGCTAAAGTTTTTGCCTTGGGATATCGGCAAGGTAGCCATGACAGTTGATGCCATGCACGCTTTCAGGCAAAATGGCATGGATTACAGGGTATTTGACGATTTTTTTGATATTGGAAGTTTTCGTCAAGGCAATACGGCCATGATGCGCCAGGCAGGGGAGCTTTTGCGTCTGCTTGACAGGCAAAACGAGAAGGCATTAGAATATGAGCGTGCCTTTAGCGGCAATATACTGTATTTTATGACGTTTTTTACAAACCTCTATTATGTTTATAATGTATGCCAGGGCCTAAGGAAGGATTACAACAGGCTGTATTTAGCAGGCAGTTCGTATTATGATAAAGTTTTTGACATCAATATGGACATGTCGCTTAACGGCCTGGCATTTCATAGTTTTAACGCGGGCCTGGCCAATAAAGTTTCCATGGTTAGGAGCCTGCTTATGCCGCAGTGTTATTGGCATAACGCCCGTGATTACCAGGGCATAAACCTGCCTTATTATTTGCATAAGGCCTCGCGGGCGGCAAGAAAAGCGGGTAATTGCGTGTTTTTTTTAGGGCGCCGGGGCATTAAATTGAATTTCCAGGGTTGCATATATATTATGCAGGCAGGTTATGAAACAGGTTATATCAAGGATCGTATGCCCGGATATGATTATATAAGGCCGCTTGATGATATAAAATCTGCCCCAGGATTTTTGAAGGCTACTGCCTTTGAAATGGGCCAGGATTCTCTAAAGGCCGTGCAGGAATTTTGCGATAAATGGTTTGACGGTTTCATGCCGGATATAAAAAGGCTCTTTGATTCATATTGCCGCCAGGTGGCATGTTATATCGCGTCTTTTTTTAATCACGCGCAAAAGCGGTTTGACGCTGACAAGCCTTCAGCATTGTTTTTTGCGGCAGGAGCCTGCCGGATAAGCGAGGACATTTACGCCTATATAGCCAATAAAAGGAAAATCCCCCTTTATTATTTCCAGCACGGCGGGACCACGATGTTTTATAAACACCCTTATCAGGAATACGTTGAGCAGAACCCTGTTATAGATAAGACGAATATGTATCATAGCGCGGTTGAATTGGATTTTTTCAACAAAGGCAATGCCGGGCCTTCTTACGCGCCCGGTTCCGACAGGCTCTATGATTTTTATCATGCGCGCCAAAATGAGCGAAAGCGGCGAAATAAAAAGATATTGTATTGCTCATCGGTTTTCAATTCTTATAATTACAGGGACATGATGACAAATTCGGCTGAAAGAGATTTATTCCAGATTAATAACGATATAATTGACTGCGTAAAAAGCCTCGGACTTTCTATGAGTGTTAAGGCACACCCGAGCGATGAGCGGTTTAATTATGGGTATTTCAGGCATATGGTTAATGATAAAAAAGCGGACAGGGTGGATGTCATGCGCCGCATTCCGGCCGAAGCTGTTATTGACAGATACGGGCTTCTAATCCTTGATTATATCGGAACAGCGCTTGTGCCTGTGTCTTTAACGCTTGATATGCCTGTAATAATATACCTCAAAGACAAATCCCTGTTAAGAAGTTCGTCGGAAAAAGACCTTTGCTCCAGATTTTACGTCGTATCCTGCCGGCAAGAGCTTGAGGATTGCCTTACCCTGTATAAAAAAGACGCTCTTGAATCCAGGTTTTCTAAGGGTTTAATGGAAAAATACGCTTTCAGGATTGATTCTCCCCGGCCTTCTGATCTGATCGCGGAGATCATCAAAAATGATATTACCATCTTTAATAAGAAAGGGTTTTTTAATGAAAACGATATCCGAGCTCAAAAAAGAGCAGTATGAACAGCATTACTTAGGCCCGGGGTGTTTTAAGGGCTGGAAAACGCCCTATTCCTGTTTTAAGGCGAAATTTTATATGCAGACAAGCGCCTGGCTGGTATATGCCCTGCAAGGAACAGCCGTGACACCGAACGCGCTTACAGTGTTATATTGCCTGCTGGGCCTGGCAGGCGGGATATTTCTTGGAATGGCTACAAAGATTGGCGTATTGTCGGCTGTGTTTATATTTTTTACAAAAGGCATATTAGACTGGAGTGACGGCCATTTGGCAAGAGTGACAAACAGGCAATCATGCCAGGGGGCCATGCTTGACGGATACGGGGCTGTGATGGGTGCCATGGGTCTTCAGATAGGCCTGGGTTTTTACGCGGCGCAAAAGTCCTCGTGCGCGGTATATTATTATCTGATACCTTTATTACCGCTTTTTTTCCTGGGTAAATTCCATAACTATGCTCTGGCCGAACTTTTTAAATCATGCCTGAATAAAAAGGCCCTGGCCAAATACGCGCTCCGGGACAGCGAAAGGCCCGCCGGACGGACGGAAAAAACCGGCATATTGAGCCCGAGGCTTGATAAGGCGCGGGAGTTTATTAATAATTTTCTGGATAACAGGGCTAGGACGGTGGATTTTATATGCCTGCTTCTTGTCATAGAAGTATTTACTCCGGTATTTATCACATGGGTTGTGTTTTTGGCATTTGTAGCCAAAGAGTTTTTGTTGTTTTGCGCGTCTTTTTATGTTGTCTCAAAGTCCGGCTGGATTGACAGCCAGCTCGCGTTAAAGGCTAAAGACCTGTTATGATAGACGTAAAACGAGTTATAAAAAATATAAAGGAATATAAAGACGGCATCTATTATGGGCCGGGCTCGGGCTATTGGTCTAACCTGGATAAATCAAAAAACAGGGATTATTTAAAAGATCTCAATGCCTTGGGCTCGGAGAAGACGGTTAGAAAGTATTTCCCGGAGCATGAGGATGCCATATTTCCCTTAAAAAGAGCAGGCGGTATGGCAACATTGGATATTTGTGAATCTGATACGATTCTTGATGCCGGATGCATGTGGGGGGCATTATCAGTGCCTCTTGCCAGGGCTAAGGCTGATGTTATAGCTGTTGACCAAACCGAGGAAAGCTTAAGATTATTGAAGCAGAGAAAGCTTGAAGAGCGCCTGGAGAATATGCACCTGGTCAGGGCCAACTTAAAAGAGATAAATTTCCACGATGGCATTTTTTCCAAAGTTATTGTAAACGGTGTTTTAGAGTGGCTGCCTGAACAAGGGGACATAGAAGTAAATAATTTTATAAAAGGCAGCAGGCAGTTGTTTACAAATGTAAAAAAAATATTCAGCAAAGACACAAAAGAAAGGCCCATAGATGAACAGAGGCGTTTTTTGAAGAAGTTACACGCTTCGTTAAATGAAGAAGGGTGCCTCTATCTGGCTATAGAAAACCGTTACAATATATTTTATTTTCTTGGCTTGCGGGAAGAGCACTGCGGGATAAGGTTCATATCATTGCTCCCGAGATTTGTTCAAGACAGGCTTTCTATTTTGCTTAAAGGCAGAAGGTTTAGGACCTGGACACATTCTAAAAAAGAGCTAAAAGAGCTATTGTATTCAGCAGGGTTTTCGCGTGTTGAGATGTTTTATGCTTTTCCTGATTACAAGGAGCCGGATTTTATATTAAGCGAAAAAAGGGGTATGGATTTTTTCAGGTATAATAAATCAATAGGCAAAAAGCCTGTTTATAAAAAGGTTATATTGAGATTGATTGAAGAGATAATTTTCAGGAGGCTGCGATGCGCGTTTTTTGCCCCGAGCTTCATCGCGCACGCGTATAAAAAATGATAAATATTATAAGAAATTGCAGCCACAATGGTGATGTATGCACAGGTATTAAGACAGATGATAATGGCCTGCCTGTGCTCATAGTCCGGACAACATTTTCGGCAAAGGGTGTCATGGCCTTATCCAGAGAATTGCAGGGCATATCAAAATACTCCGAGCGCCTTAACACTGGACGTGAAAAGAATATAATAAATTTTAAATTACTGGATTCTTACGGGAAGATGGAGCTAAAGTATCACAATGGCATGCCGGGCGATTATATGGCGCAATTAGATAAGAATTATCAGAAACTATCAGATCTTATATCCTATTACAGGAGAGTGTTCTGTGATAACAAAGAGCTGATATCCCATGGCGATTTTTCAATAAGCAATGTTTTGTTTGAAGGTTCATCGGTTAAATGGATAATGGATTGGGAAAATGCGAATGATATAATGCCCCGCGAGTATGACCTTATTTATTGTATTACTGAAAACGTGCTTTGCAGCCTGGCCAAAAGGGGTTTTTTGTCTAAGGCTGAAATTTCTGTTTATCATAGCTTATTCTTCAAGATAGAGAAAGAAGTCGGCGCGGCTTGCGGGATTAAAAAGGCCCCGGGAAGATGGTGTCTGGATATGGCGCTGGACTATGTTAGAAAAACAGGCGTGGATTATAAGAGGTGCCCTTTTATAGCATACAGTCACGACCCCGGTACTAAATGTATTATTGAAAAATTAGACGCGTTATTAAAAAGTTAAAACAGGAGACAGGCGATGAAAATCCTAATTACAGGTTCAGCCGGCATGCTTTCCGCGGATGTTATCCCGGCGCTTATTAAGCAGGGGCATGAGTTGATACAAACAGATATCAACCAAAGGCTTCCTGTGATAAGAAAATTGGATATAACAGACTCTAAGGAAGTATTCAAGCAGATCGGTAAGCATAAGCCTGATTATGTGTTTCATTTTGCGGCGGAGACAAATGTGGATTTGTGCGAAGAAAAACCGGACCATGCCTTCTATGCCAACACTTTCGGAACAGAGAATATCGCCTTAGCCTGCCAGAGGTATAATGTAAAACTGCTTTACGTGAGCACGGCAGGCGTGTTTTATGGTGATAAAGAAGGCCCTTATACTGAATTTGATACGCCAAACCCTATAAATGTATATGGTAAGAGTAAGCTGGAGGGTGAATATATAGTAAAAGATCTGTTGAACGAGTATTTTATTATACGGGCCGGATGGATGGTCGGCGGGTGGGAGATAGACAAAAAATTTGTTTACAAAATCGTAAAACAGCTTAAGGAAGGCAAAAAGCAGTTAACTGTTGTAAACGACAAGTTTGGCACCCCTACATTTACAAAATATTTTGCGTTAAACTTTATGAATATTATAAACACGCAGCGTTATGGCACGTATCACCTGGCGTGCAAAGGCGAATGCTCTCGCTATGATATGGCGGTTAAGATAGTCGAATTTATGGGGCTCAAGGATAGTGTCAGTATCCAGCCTGTGGGTTCAGACAAATATCCTTTGCCTGCACCAAGGGCTAGGTCTGAGATAATGCGTAATTTTAAAATGGATATGCTGAATATAAATAATATGCCTGATTGGCAGTATTGCCTGAAAGAGTATATAGAAACGAATAAGAATAAATGAAATTTTCCATAATCATACCATTATATAATGGCAGCAGATTTATAGAAGCTACGCTAGACAGTGTTCTGGCGCAGACATATAAGGATTATGAGATTATACTAGTGAATGATGGTTCGCCTGATAATGTAGAAGAGATTGTGCAAAGGTATATTTCTAAGCATAGTGGTACTTGTTTTATATACAGAAAACAGGAAAACAAGGGTTTAGGTGCAGCAAGAAATGCTGGAATACGCGAAGCAACAGGGGATATTATAGCAATACTTGATCAAGATGACATATGGTATCAAGACAAGCTCGCGAAAGTGGCCGAAATTTATAAAAGCAATCCGGAAATAAATGTCATATGCCATAGCCAGAATGTTCGTAGTAATGGTAACATAACGCGTGTTTTCAGGCCCGAACCTATTAAAGGCGATGTTTACAGGCAGATGCTATTTGATAATAAGTTTGCTGATAATATATTTTCAACATCAGCAGTTACATTTTCAAGAGTAGTTGAAGGCGCGACTGAGTTTTTTTCTGAAGACAGAACTAATATGCATTTTGTCGAGGACTATGATCTATTGCTTAGAATGGCAAAGGCAGGGCGCAAGTTTTATTCTTCAAACCTTGTCCTAGGGGAATGCTCGAAACATGATTCAAATTTCTCTAAAGAGTTAGATACTATGTTAAAGGGTGAACTTTGCGTTCTTAAGGAACACTATAAACGCTATGCAGATTTAAACAAAATACACTTAATGGCCTGGTATTTGATGCGCAGAAGACGGGCGCTTGTTTATTTCAGGGCATCAAAGGAATATTTTAGGTCTAAACGCGCTGGTAACGGCATTAAATATCTCATGCTGGCTTTTTGCGCGGACCCAATTTTTCTGTCATATTATTTTCAAAAGGCATGGTATGCTGTCAGGAATAATAAAGAATGAAAATACTATTTGTCTATCCAGGATATATAGTAAGAGAGGTGCCGCTTAATGTCATGTACGTCAGCGCCGCGTGCAGGGAAGCGGGCCATACTACCAGGCTGTTTCACTTCAGCCCGTATAAGAAAATATCATGGCATAAAAATATATCGCAACGTGTAGAAGAGGGGTTCTTAAAATATATAGAAGACTTTAGCCCTGATATTGTCGCATTTTCAGTTATGGTGCAGGATTATGCTCTGACAAAGAGGCTGTCGTGGATTGCTAAAAATTTATTTAAAATACCGGTTATCTGGGGAGGTATCCAGCCTATACTGGAGCCTGAGAAAAGTATAGCAGAAAAAGAGGTAGATTATATATGTACAGGTGAAGGGGAGCATGTCTTTGTAGAATTCCTAAAACGCCTTGGAAACAGGGAAGATACTACAAAAACAGAAGGAATCTGGGCAAAAGACAGCCAGGGGCGCATTTATCGTAATGGCTGTCCTGAGTTAATCGATAATCTAGACCAGCTACCGTTTCCAGACAGGGACTTGTTTGAGCCGGAATATTACCGCGCAGAACTTACAGGGGCGAATATTCTTACCGCAAGAGGCTGCCCTTTCTTATGCAGTTTTTGTCAAAACAAGGCTCTTATGGAGCATTATAAGGGTAAAGGCAGGTTTGTGCGTCATAGAAGCCTTGACAATGTGTTTAAGGAGATGGAGTATGTTATAGAGAAATACCAGGCCCCTTCTTTTTATCTTTCAGATGAAATGTTTACACTTGATAAACAGCGCGCTATAGAATTCTGCCAAGAGTATAAGAAGCGTATTAATAAGCCTTTTATGGTTCAGACAAGAGCAGATTATATGGATAAAAAAATGGCCAGAGAATTAGCCGATGCAGGCTGTTTCATGGTAAATATGGCTATTGAAAGCGGAAATGAGTATATACGCAATAAAGTACTCAAGAAAAACATATCAACGGCAAAGATAATAGAAGCTTACAGGTCAGTTGCTGAAAATGGTATGATGACAGCCAGTTTCAATATGATAGGCCTGCCAAAAGAAACCCATAAGCAGGTATGGGAAACTATTGATATTAATCGTAAGTTAAGGCCGGACCGCATTATGTGCTCTATCTTTATGCCTTTACCCGGCACGGAGCTTGGAGAACAATGCAGAGCAGAGGGCCTTATAGCAGGCAATGTTACTGAGACTACCAATTATTATTCCCAGGTTGTGGTTGATAATAAAAATATTTCAGGGCGCACACTTGTTGGTTATCAGGGATTTTTTGACTGGTTTGTGCTTTTGCCAAAAGGGCTATATTGGTTTGTGCATATGCTGCGGTTAATATACCAAATGCTTGTTTCGCCGGCCATACCTGATAATTTAATAAGCAGAAACATAAGAGAGATAATTATTGAACAAGTCTACCAGATGAAGAAATACTTGCCGCACAAGAACCTTCATCTTAAATCAAGATAATATTGAGGAGCCTGATGTCCAGGATACTTTTAATCGCGCCGCCATTTTACAGATTAATGGGAAGCCATTATAACGGCCTTGATCTCGGGCTTTCCTATATAGCGTCGTTTTTAAAAAAGAACGGCCATGAAGCCGTCATATATAACGCGGATTTTTATAACGATTCACATTACCTGGACCAGAGAAAGCTTTTTGCCAATTTTGACCATTATAAGGCGACTCTTAATGATAGTAATCATCCTATATGGCGTGAGGTCGCTTCCGCGATAAAGTCTGTTGATCCCGATATTGTGGGGATACAGGTTTATACGGGCACGTATAAGAACGCCCAAAATGTCGCTTCTATCGCCAAGGCTTTTAATCCGAAGATCAAGGTTATCGCCGGAGGCACACACCCATCGCTTGACCCTGAAGGGACTATGAGTTGCAATGCCTATGATTATGTGTGCAGGGGGGAAGGCGAATATACCATGCTTGAGATACTTGAGGGCCGGGATCTGTCACAAATAAAAGGTCTGACCTATCGCGATAAAAGCAAACGCATTATAAACAATGAAGAACGGCTGTTTATAGAAGATCTTGACGCTTTGCCTTTTCCCGAAAGAAAAGGTTTCTTAGTAGGCGATGGGTATATTGACACGGGAGCTGTTATAACTTCGCGCGGATGCCCTTTCAGGTGCGCGTATTGCGCTTCTCCGAAGATATGGAAGAGAAAGGTCCGGTATAGAAGTATCGGCAATGTGCTTGACGAATTGGAGTATATGGTAAAGGAACATAATGTGTCACTGATCCGTTTTCAGGACGATACCTTTACCCTGAACAAGGCCCGTTCTTGCGCCATTCTGGAAGGCATGATGTCCAGAAGGCTCAATGCCCAATGGGTGTGCGATACCCGCGTGGACAGGCTTGACAAAGAAATGCTTTCCGTTATGAAAAAGTCCGGCTGTGCCAGGCTCAAGATAGGCGTTGAGAGCGGGAGCGATCAGATACTGAAAAGGATAAAAAAGGGAATTACTATAGAGCAGATAAAGCGAGCGGTCTCTCTTATAAAAAACGAGGGCATATCCCTGACAGCGTATTTTATGATAGGTTTTCCCGGCGAAACGGATGAGGACGTCAAAAAGACGATAAGATTAGCTGAAGAAATCAATGCCGATTACAATAGCTTAAGCGTGGTAGCGCCGTATTATGGGACGCAGATATACCATGACCTGGCCGCGTCGGGGCATGATTTCAGCAAGGCGCACTGGGAATATTTTTATCATCAGAGCAAGGAGATGATAATAAATTCCAATCTATCAAAACATTTAGTAGATGAGTTCTTTAATATTAATGAAAAATGTAAGGGTAAAAGGATATAAGTAAAACAAAAGACGAAAATCTGGCTAAAAATGAATAAACGTAAAATTTTATTAATTACGCCTAATCTAAAAGGCATGAAGGGTGGGGTAAACAGGATACAGCCTAGTCTTGGTGTTGGATACCTTGCCGCTGTTTTAGAGCAAAAGGGATATGAAGTACATGTTCGTGACACGGCATTAGAAGGATATGGCAGACAGGTCCCGCTGGTCGGTACTAATATGGTTGAAATTGGAGAGCCTGAAGAATCTGTTGCTAGTTATATTTCCAACTTAAAACCTGATTTGGTCGGGATTTCCGTTCTTTTTTCAAATCTATCAGAACACGCGCACACAGTTGCAAGGATTGTCAAAGGAATAAATCCAAATATTAGGGTTGTGCTGGGAGGAAATCATATTACTAATGCAGTTCGAGATTATGGGTTTGCTACGGCATGCAGCCAAGCAGAGAATATACCCCATGATTTGAACGATAAAAACATTGACTATGCAATGATAGGAGAATCAGATTTCCAGTTTGCTAAACTGGCAAAGGCTTTATTGAATAATCAAGACCCCGCAGATATGGAGGGATTAGTTTTTCGAAACAAGCAAGGGATTGTTATAAATAAACCTACAGCAAAAAATAAGGTTGATATACGGCAGCTGCCGCATCCGGCAAGGCATTTAATGAACATGGAAGGATATTTTAGAATTGGCTTATTCCATTCATCTCAGGCATATTCCAAGAGAGTGCTCAATGTCATGACGTCACGGGGCTGTCCTGAAAGGTGTTCTTTCTGCACAACCCCCGCGATGTGGGGAAATAATATTCGTTGGCGCGATCCTGAGGATGTTTGTTCTGAAATAAAAAATGGTATCAAGCAGTATGGCATAGGAGAGGTGCAGTTTGAAGACGATTCATTGACAGCAAACATACAGCATTTAATGTAGTTGTGTGATTTGATAGGGCCATTAAAAATACCATGGTGTACGCCCAATGGGATAAAGATTAACTATCATTTAGCTAGGCAGCTTGATATGTTTTTGAAAATGAAGGAGGCGGGATGCTATCAGGTTACCCTTGGATGCGAAAGTGGCGTGCAAAGAGTCCTAGATGATATTATTAGAAAAAATTTGAAGCTTGAACAAATAAAGCCTGCGATAAAAAATGCTAAAGAGGCAGGTCTTATTGTCCATACATTTTGGATTGTTGGATACCCTGGCGAAACGAGGAAAGAGATGGAAGATACAATCAAGTTTGCTGCACAATCAGGAGCTGATAGTTTTTCTGTAGCTATCTTGGCACCCCTTCCTGGTACGCCAATTTACAGAAAGGTTATGAAAGAAAATCTTTGGTGGAATCCTGATAGAAAAACAGATGATATGATTTATCGAAATTCTCTTATTAAGGTTGATGGATTTGCTGATCAGAAAGAATTTGAAACATGGGTCGAAAAACAGAATTTTTACCTTAATAGTCTTTTGGAAAAGAATGATCCAGATAGAGCAGATGTTGTAAGCAGAGGGCGTAAAGTGGTTAGCGGGCAAAGATTTTTAAAAACAAAACAAACATAAGGCCTGCGGAGAGCAAAACATAAGGACGTGAACATGAAAATGAATATTCCTATATTGAGAGTTCCGTATGATGAAAGTGATATCAGGTTTATAAAAGACGGAATAGAAAAGGTCCTGCGAAGCGGTCATCTTACCATGAATGGCAGAGTCGCTGAATTTGAAGAGCTGTTTGCAAGGTTTTGTAATACCAAATATGCTGTTGCTACCAACTCCGGCACCAGCTCTATTGAAATAGCTTTACGGGCCATAGGGGTTGAAGGTTCAAGCGTCATAGTGCCTTCCAATACTTATATGGCGACCCCTATCGCTGTTGTCAAGGCAGGGGCAAAGGTGATATTTGCCGAGTGTCAGAAAGAAAATTTTCAGATAGACCCCGATGATATTGAAAGAAAGATAACTCCGCGCGTCAAGGCTGTGATAGTTGTCCATATCGGAGGCATTATTTCGCCTCATTTTGACAGGATAAAGCGTATATGCCAAGAGAATAATATCTTTTTGATAGAAGATGCCGCGCACGCGCATGGGGCTGTTTTTAAAAACAAGATGGCAGGTTCTCTCGCCCTGGCGGGTTCTTTTTCGTTTTATCCTACCAAGGTTTTTACCACTGCCGAAGGCGGCATGCTTACCACGGATAATGAACAGATATACCGTAAGGCCATTGTCCTTAGAGAGCACGGCAAGGCAGATCATAAACAAAATGTTCACGTGGAGTTTGGAGATAATTGGCGTTTCAGCGAAATACACGCGGTGCTTGGCATAAGGCAGATGGCCAAATCTGAATGGATATTGAAACAAAGGCGCAATATAGCACGTTTTTATGATCAAAACCTGGCGGGATTAAACGGCATAAGCCTTGTCAAGATACCGGATGAGGTTATCTCGGCCTATTATAAATATATGGTCTATATTGACGAGGCAATAGACCGCGGCAGGCTTAAGCAGTTATTAAAAGACAGATATGATATATGCCTTCCGGGAGAAGTGTATTCGCATCCCTGCCACAGCCAGCCGGTATTTGGCAAATACCCTGAAAAAATGGATAATAAAAAAAGTGACAGTTTTCCTGTCACGGATTATGTATGCGCGCGTCACATATGCCTTCCTTTGTATCCCGGGCTTACGCTGCGCGAACTGGAATATATAGTAGCGTCTTTAAAGGAGGCTGTATATGAATGTTCTCGTAACAGGGGGTAGCGGTTTTATAGGCAGTCATATAGCCGGCGCGCTGATTCAGGCAGGACATAAGGTTCGGATTTTTGACATTAAAAATCCGTATCAAGACAGGGCGGAATTTGTAAAAGGCGATTTGCGCTCCAGGCATGATATAGCCGGAGCGGTTAAGGGCCAGGACATTGTTTATCATATAGGCGCTTTCTCAAATATTGACTTTGTTAAGGATAATCCGATTGAAACCATAGAATCCAATATAATGGGCACGGCGTATCTTCTGGAAGAGTGCAGGAATTCCGGTGTCAGGCGTTTTTTATTTGCCAGCAGTATATATATCTGCGGCGGACAGGGCCACATATATACCACGACTAAACTTGCCTCTGAAATGCTGTGTAAAAATTATCACCTTCTTTATGGCCTTGATTACACCATATTACGCTTTGCCACCGCTTACGGGCCGGGAAGCAGGGGAGAAGACGTCGTTTCCATATTTGTCAAAAAGGCTTTAAATAATGACGATATAATAATACACGGTTCAGGCCGGCAAAAGAGGAATTTTACCTATGCCGAAGACATAGCAAGAGGCTGTGCCGCGGCCTTATGCTCTGCCGCCGCGAACAAGACCTTTGTGCTGTCAAGCAGTGAAGCTGTTTCAATAAAAGATCTCGCTTTTTTAGTTAAGGACGTATTATCATCCGATTCCACCATAAAAATTGACGGATCGAAACAAAGGCCTGATGATTATACTGGAAATATAGAAGGCCTTGAAGATGCCGTCAAGCAATTATCGTGGAGCGCGGACACGCGGTTGCGCGAAGGGATAATGAAATACAGAAATTGGAGCGTTAATAGATGAGAGTATGCTTTGTATCAAGCGTTTTGACGATACATGATTATAAGATACTGCGTGAAATGACAAATAGGTTTTCACAGGCATATCTGGTCACCTATTTGGACGGTGACCTGCCGCAGAATATAATGTCTCTTAAGGACAAGGGCCTTAATATAATACACCGCAGGCCCAGATATTTTCACAGTATTCAGAAATTTTTATTTTTTGCCAAAACCCGGGATTTCAAAAATATTATCAGGCAAATAAAGCCGGATATTATTCATAGCGGGTTTATCTGGAAAGACGGTTTTTTAGCCGCTCTTTCAGGCTTTCATCCGCATCTGATCATGCCCTGGGGCTGTGATGTTTTGCGGCACCCAGACATGTTCTGGATATGCCGGCAGGTGGTCCGGTATTCATTAAGGCAGGCCGATGCCGTTATCTGCGACTGCCAGGCGGTAAAAACCAAAGTAAAGTCGCTGGCCGGACGCCAAGACCGTCATTTTATCTTTTTTCGTTACGGACTTGACCCTAAGGTTTTTAACAAGGACAACAGGTCTTCTGGTTTCAGGAAAAAGCTCGGCCTTGAAGGGAAAAAGGTTTTGATATCAACCAGAAATTTATATTATGTTTATAATATAGATCTTATAATAAAGGCTTTTCCCGATATACTTAAGCATGAACCGCTTGCCAGAGTGATAATAACCGGTTCCGGGCCCGAAGAGAGCAGGTTAAAGAGCCTGGTCCGCGATATGGGGCTTGAGGGTTTTATATTTTTTACAGGCCCTATTCCCAATCATGAAATGCCAAGCTATTTAAATGATGCCGATATCTATATCTCAACATCATTAAGTGACGGGACCTCGCAGTCTTTGTTTGAGGCTTTTTCCTGCGGCATGCCGGTAATTGTCACGGATGTGCCGGCAAACATGGAATGGGTCAAGGACGGAATAAACGGGCTTATTTCGCCTATAAAAGATGAACACGCATTCGCTTGTAATGTGGTAAGGCTGTTTGGGGACGAGGCTTTAAGAAAAAAAATGAGCGCGGTTAATCTTGATATAGCGCGGAATGAAGCTGACTGGAATAAAAATTTTGATAAACTGCAAAAGGCATATGAATATTTTGCCGGTATTGTCCCTTCCCCTGCTATGAGGTGATATTATGTGCGGTATATTCGGGGCTATTACAGAAAAAGGCCTTCACAGTGTTGATATGGATAACGCGCAAGCCTCTTTGCGGCACAGAGGCCCTGATGGCTGCGGCCGCAGAAGATTTAATGCCGCATGCGGCAATGTCCTTGACCTTGTTCATTTAAGGCTTGCAATAATTGACCTATCCGCCCGCTCTGCCCAGCCGATGAGTTATGACAATGACAACCTTCATATCGTATATAACGGAGAGATATATAATCACGTAGAACTGCGGCAGGAATTGACCGGCGACGGATTTGAATTTAAGACGCGCAGTGACACAGAGGTAATATTAGCCTCTTATAAAAGGTGGGGCCGGGAATGCGTTGAACACTTTAACGGCGACTGGGCGTTTTGTATTTTTGATAAATCCAATAACAGGATTTTTCTTTCAAGGGACAGGCTTGGTGTCAAGCCTTTGTATTATTGCCGTAACGGACAGGGATTTTTTTTCGCCTCTGAAATAAAAACTTTATTTAAAATACCATCGGTATCCAGGCAATGGGACAACTCTGTTACGGGCGTATTCATGCTTTTCGGTGTTTCCGATTTTTCAAAACAGACCATGTATAAAGGCATTTATCAGCTGGAGCCTGCCAACAGCATGTTATTGGATATGACGTCTCTAAAGCCGCAGATCCACAGGTATTGGGACCCTGGCTTTAATAGAAGCAAAGAGCCTCTTGAGGCCTCAAAGGTATCCGAATATGCCCGAAACACAGGTGAGATATTGCGTGACAGCGTAAGATTAAGGCTTCGTTCGGATGTGCCTGTAGGCACCTGTCTTTCGGGCGGCATAGACAGCTCGGCAATAACGGGTATTATCAGCGCGCTTATAAAAGCCCATTGCAGGGAGTCTGATATTTTAAAAGGCAGGCAGATGACGTTTACAGCCGCTTACAAGGACGGCGGTGATATAGATGAAACGAAGTGGGCTGATACGATGATAAGGCATGCCAATGCTTGCGGCGAATATGTGTATCCTTGCAAAGACGGTTTATCGCGGGATCTGGAGCTTTTTTTATCAACCCACGATGAATTGTCTTTTTCCACGTCGTCTTATGCTCAATTCTCTATCATGAGGCGGGCCGCCCGCGATGTCAAGGTTGTCTTAGACGGCCAGGGAGCCGATGAGCTATTCGCCGGATACGGTTCTTACAGAAAGAATTTGTTAAAAATGATATTATCAGCCGCCCCCGGCGTTTTCTTGCGCGCGGCCTGGCGCGGTAAGATAAGGACAATAGAGTCTATGTTAGGGTCCCGTTTTGACCTGAATTTCGCTTTAAATGTTATAAGGGAAAAATACAGCCTTTGCTTAGGCGAGTCATTATACAATGACACGACGAGGTTTAATCTGCAGCAGCTTTTAAGGTATGAGGATAGAAATTCCATGCGTTTTGGAATTGAATCAAGAGCCCCGTTTACCGATTACAGGCTTGTTGAATATGCCCTTAATATGCCGCCGGCTTATAAAATACACAATGGATGGACTAAATATATACTAAGGATGTCTTTGAAAGCCCATGTGCCGGAGCAAATAATATGGCGCAGAGATAAGATAGGTTTTCAAACGCCCGAAAAAGACTGGCTGCCGGGCATAAGCGGCTTCAATGATTTTGTCCAAAAATATAAAGTCCGTTATAACGGTGATTATTTCTGGTGGAGAGCATTCAATCTTTTTAAGCTGAAAGATTGATACCTGATAATACCGGCCGCTTACCGCATGGCGTTTGATATATGTCAGGCTGGATGGTTTTGTTATTGCTATAATTTATTTTATTATGATATACTACACTAACACTAATTGTTTATAATCGTATTTTATAATAATGGAAACCATTATTTAAAATTCCGGCAGGCCTATTTATGCGAAAATATATTTTTCATATCCCTGTTGATTGTTATGGCCTTGGCGAAATAAGGGATATGGTCATTAGCGGGAAGAAAAGGGTTTTTAATATATTCCTTAATATCAGAAAGATTAATCTGCTATATGGCAATAAAGATTTTTCAACTATCCTTTCGGATGATGAGTGCGTGTTTTCCATTGACGGCAAGTGGGTAGAATGGCTTGCCAGGATTTGCGGCATACGGACAGGCAGATGTTTCGGCGGCCTGCATGTCATAGATAGTTTTTTCTCCGCTTCGCGGGATAAAAAGCTTGGCATATACCTTCTCGGCGCTCAAGAAGCGGCTCTTAAAGGCGCTGTTTCTGTTTTGACACAAAGATTTCCCGCTTCCTTTATAGCCGGAAGCCATAATGGTTTTTTTAAAGATAAATCTTTGATAATAGAGGATATAAGAAAAAGCGGCGCCGAGGTATTATTTATTGCTCTTCCCTCGCCCCAAAAGGAGCTTTTGGGATATGAGATATATAAAAAAGTGCCCGGACTGCGCTACGCGGCAGGCGTGGGCGGAGCTTTCAATATCTTATCCGGAAAGACGACGCGCGCCCCTTTACTGATGCAGACTGCGGGGCTTGAGTGGTTTTATAGGTGCCTGCAGGAACCGGCGGCGATGTTTAAGAGATATTATCAGGACGGTATCGGTTTTTTAAAAATAGCGCTCAAGGAAATGTCCGGTTTTACCAACAGGAGGCGCGGGCATGCTTAAGATAAATAAAAAAATATACCCGTTTTATATTTTTTTAGACCTTGTGGCGATGTCTTTTGTGTATTACACGGTTTATGTTATTAGGTGTAATTTTGGCCACGATATCTCTTACGGCCTTAATCTGCCTTTTCTGCAGGAGCATACCTTTGTTTTTATCCTATGGAGTATACTGGTTGTATTTCTTTTTAAAAAGAATAATCTTTATGTTACCGACAGGTCGCTGTCCATCCCGAAGGAGATGTATAGGGTATTTGTTAATGTCTTGTTCTCCAGCGTACTGATGGGGTGTATTATATTTTTTGCCAAATATAATTTTTTCACGCGCACGGTCTTTTTTGTAAGCTCGGCGCTTTTTTCCATCGCGCTGGGCGGCTGGAGGCTTGTCAAAAAACTTATTCTTAGGCATTTGATAATTAAGGGTTTCCATAATGTCAATGTCCTGATTGTCGGCGCCGGAAGGATAGGCTCGGCCATCCTTAATGAGATAAAAAAAAGCCCCTATCTTGGTTTCAATGTAGTAGGTTTCCTGGATGATAATAAGCCCGGCCCCATAGAAGGTATGGGTGTTCTGGGCCCTATATCGGCATTTGAAGCTGTTGCCAAAAAGTATTTTGTTGAAGATGCCATTGTCACTATACCTTCCGAAAGAAAAGTGGTGTCTAACCTTATAAGGCAGGCCAAGGACATAAGCATGGGCATAAGGATAGTGCCGGAAAACTTTGAAGAGCCCCTGCCGGTCCTGGGTATTGGCTATCTCGGGCTTATACCGCTTATTACCTACAGGCAAAGGAGGCATCACCCGGCCGAATTTGCCTTCAAGCGGCTGTTTGACTTTACCGCGGCGCTGTTTCTTTCTTTAGCGCTTATACCCGTATTTTTTATAATAGCGGTTTTTATCAAGATAAATTCCAAAGGCCCTGTTTTTTATATAGACAGAAGGATAGGGCTTAAAAATACCCCGTTTAATCTGTATAAATTCCGTTCCATGATCCTCAACGCTGCCGGCATGAAAACAGGCCTTTTGCCAAAGAATGAAGTCAAAGACGGTGTAATATTTAAGATGTCGCAAGACCCAAGGGTAACACGTATCGGCAAGTTTTTACGCAGGTTTAGCCTTGATGAACTTCCCCAGCTTTTTAATGTTATAAAAGGGGATATGGCGCTTGTAGGCCCCAGGCCTCCTTTGCCCGAAGAGGTAGAAAAATATACGGTTGAGAATATGCGCAGGCTTTCCATAAGGCCGGGCATCACAGGGCTTTCGCAGATAAAGGCCAGGGACCAGTTTAGCTTTGCCAGGTGGGTGAGATTTGATATTTGGTATATGAACCACTGGTCTTTCGGGCTTGATATGAATATAATATGGTGGACATTCCTTACGATCCTGCGCGGTAAAGGGGTTTAAAATTTAGATGGAACCACGAAATATAGTTTTCATGGAAAAAATCAACAGCCTCATCCGTTTTACTCTTTATGTGATGATATTCATGTTCCCCATCGGTAAGGCGTGGGTTGAAATATGTTTTTTCGTAAGCCTGATATTATTGCTTATAAAAAGGGCCTTTGGCAGAAATCTTTGCATACCCGCCAGTATTCTCAATGTCCCGTTGATTTTTTATATCGCGGCAGGATTATTATCAGTCGCGGCAAGCGTGCATTTCGGGATAAGCCTGCGCGCGTTTTTTTCCAAATTTCTTGAAGGCATTGTCCTGTTTTTTATTGTGATTGAGGTTATAAACAAAAAGGCCCATCTCCAAATGGCCGTTAAAGCCGCTTTATGCGCGGCGGGCTTTATATGCCTTAATGGCATCATGCAGTATTATGTAACCGGCGGTTATGATTTTATATATGCCAGGCAGATGATAAGAGACGGAATAACGTCAACATTTAATCATCCCAATGACCTGGCTGGATATCTGCTCCTGGCGCTGTTTCTTACCGCGGGTGTCCTGGCTGGAGGGGCAAAAACCATATCGCGCGCCGGCAAATACACAATGAAGGATGCGCGCTTTCTCGGGCTATTATGCCTGTTTGGGTTTATCGCGCTATCTGTCATACTAACCAAATCAAGGGCGGCGTATTTAGGCGCTGTCGTTGGCGTGATATTCCTGTTATTTCTTGTGGATAAAAAGGCGCTTTTTATCCTGCTCTTGGCCTGTGCCGGCTTGGCCATAGTATATTCTTTTGTTCCGGGCAGAAATCTGGATTTGCTAAGATTAGCGCCTGATTCAATACGCGAGATGTTCCAAAACAGGACAAAGACATATCTGGATGTGGTTGACATGATAAAGGCCGGCCCGGTATTTGGCCACGGCCTGAATACTTTCATGAGGTGCTTTGAGACATATAAAAACAAGACTGTGTGGACAGGCCATATGTACGCTCACAATTGTTATCTGCAAATGGCCGCGGAGATGGGGATATTTGGATTATTGACTTTTCTGTGGGTAGTATTTACTTTATTTCGCAGGGCCTTATCGGCGCTTGGCAGGGATAGGGATGAGACGGATTTCCTTATGGCCGGCCTATTGTCCGGCCTGCTTGCTTTTCTGTCGCAGAGCGGGCTTGATACAAACTTTTATTCAGTCCAGCTCAACGCGGCATTCTGGCTGATTACGGGTATTTTAGTGTCCGCTTATAATATTAAAACAGGCCAATATGGCAACCGCTGATTATAAAGCCAACCGTTTAAACGCTAACGCGGGCATATTAATATTGCTGACGGTATTATTATTGATAAAGCTGGTGATAGTGCTGGCGGCACTGCCTAAAATAAACAGCCTGTTTCCGGGCCTATATAATATTGCCGATTTTTCAGATGATTATCACAGGATAGCGATTAATCTGATCAACGGCTGCGGGTATCGTTTTTATCCTGATACGGCTTTAACGCTTGTCAGGGGCCCCGGCTATGTGATGATACTGGCAGGCCTGTTCCGGTTTTTCGGCCCAAGCCTTGCCGCCGCCCAGGTATTTAATATATTCTTGTCAGCTCTAACGGCGTGCATTATTTTTTATCTGGCACGGCGCATGTTTAAGAACATCGCCTTGACTGTATCGGCGCCCGTTATTTTTTTATTACACCCGGCCATAGTATTTTCAGAATCAAGGGCGGGGGTAGAGTGTTTGCTGGCTTTTTTTTCAGCTTTATTGGTTTTTTTAACGTATAAGGCTTTGACGGGCCGCGGTTATTGGTATTATGCCGCGGCAGGCTGCGCGCTCGGCGCAAGCCTGCTTGTTAAGAGCACTTTATTGTTGTTTCCGTTTTTTATTATACCGGTTTTTTTTATATATAAGCGCGGCAAGGATGCCTTAAAACGGGCGGCGCTCGCTTCAGTTTTTTTTGTCGCCGCAGCATGTATTGTGTATTCGCCCTGGGTGATAAGAAATTATTATGTCACTGGTAAATTCGCGCCTGCTATGACAATTAAAGGGACGACGGCCTATCAGGGAATGTATATAAACAAGAACATATTCTCGGGCAGGGAATACCGCCAGCTAATGGACGAGGCGACAGACTGCCAGGCTATAATGGCCCAAGGATTGGGCCTGAAATTCAGGGATGGTTTTTTTCAATATTTTTTATCTGCCCGCGACGAGGTAATGTTTGACAGTTTTGTATTCAAAAAGGCAATGGCTGAATACGCCTCATCGGCGCCGTTTTTATTAAGAAGCGTATTATTTAATTTTTTAGGATTTTGGTTTCAGGGCCGGACGCATGCCGCCTCATGCATGAATTTTATATTGTCCCTGCCGCTTATAGCCTTTTCCGTAATAGGCGCTTTCAAGGGGTATAAGAGGGGCCCTGTTATTATGCTTATACTCGTGTTTTCTTTAGCGTATATATTGCCGCATCTTTTGATTTTGGGTATTGCCAGGTATTATGTTCCCCTGATTCCGCTTTTGAGCCTGCTATGCCTTTCGGCTTTTTTGCCGGCCGGGGAAACTGAAAGGTCGTTTACGATATGAAGTTAAGGCCCAACAGACATATTATTTTATTGTGCCTTTTTTTTGCCGCGGGGCTGGCAATAAGGTTTTATCAATTATCATTTTTTGAGTTTAAGAACGACCAGCTTGACGCCATAAGCCTGGGGCATGCGGCAAGGCAGGCTTGCTTTTTAATAACCCATGGAATGCCTTCAGGGGTTGGAATAAATAATCCCCAGCTTTTTATTCAGGTAATGGGGATATTGACCTGGTTTACTGAAGATCCTTTTTTGCTCACATTATGTTTCTTATTGGTGAATCTTGCGGCAATGGCCATAGCGATGCGGTATTTTTATCATTATTTGGAGCCTGTGCATGCTTTGGCCGCCGGGGTTTTATTGGCCCTTCTTCCGGCTTATATAATTTACTCAAACAATATATGGGCGCAATGCCTTTTGCCATTACCTATGATATTATTTAATCTATGCCTTTGCAGGTTTATCAAATACCGCCTGAGCCGCGATTTTTTCTTCTGCTGTATGTGCGTTATTTTAGCGTGCGGATTGCATATGTCGGGTTTCTTTATATTGCCGGCTTTGGCAATAGTTTTTTATGTATATCGCAAAGCGATAGACAAGAGGGTGCTAATGGCAGCCGCCTGCGCGGGATTATTTTTGTTCGTGCCCTATTTTTTTCATCTGTTTTTTGAAGGCGAGCTTAAGAGGTTTATTTCGTATGCCGTATCGCCGGACCGTGATTTTCCATGGAAGGCTATTGTCATGCACCTGCGCATGTCTTCTTTTGAGTTTTTCAGGTCTTATTTTAGATATGACTTTAACGCAGTATTGAAAGAAGCGGCCTGCCATGCCGGCTGGCCGCTGTATGCGTTTGCCCTGGCCCTGCCCGGGTTTTTTATATTCGGATTTTATAATTATCTTTCATGGCTTTTTAAAGGCCGCAGGTTGTTCGCTCAAAGCCCTGATAGCGGCGGGGCTATGCCCATACCTGTGCAGATATCGGGTTTTCTTGTTATTGTCCTGACAGCAGGGTTTATGTTCTGCAGGGTGCGCACTCCGGCGCATTATTTTATAATTCTTTTTCCGGCCCATGCCGTGATCGCGGGTTTTGCCGTTTCCAGACTATGGCACAAGTCCTGGGGCAGGGTTTTGGCCGCGGCAGGCATATCTTCAACCCTTATATTATTAGTATTTACTTTGGTATTTCTCCAAAGGGCGGGAGGGCATTATTACGCGTATGGCATATCGTATAAGAAAATGCTCCAATGGCGGCAGGAGATAATATCCGCCAGCCCTCCCGGGCATTATCTTGACCTGGATATACATTTTATCGGTAAAGGAAAAGACGACAGGCAGACCGCTTACGCGCTTCTTGGCGCTGACGCAGGCTCAAAAAAGCTTAAGCGCCCTTTGCCTGCCGATCTTGATATATATTGGAATGACAGCCCAATGCGTTATGAATACGCGCTAAGGGTTAAACAATAAGGCATAATATGCCAACACTATCGGTTTTGGTACCGGTTTATAACGAGTCTAAGACTATTCGTAAGATCATTGAAGATGTCCGGCGAGTGGACATTGACAAGGAGATCATTCTTGTTGATGATTGCTCAACAGACGGGACAAGGCGCATACTTGATGAGTATTACGGCAGTCTGGACCGCGTTAAGATTATCTATCATAAAAAAAATCAGGGCAAGGGCGCTGCCGTAAAAACAGCCTTGGAATATGCCAAAGGGGATTATTCTATTATACAGGACGGAGATCTTGAATATGACCCAAAGGATTATAAGTTGCTGCTGCGCGCGGCATTGGCCGGCGGCGCTGACATAGTATACGGGTCCCGCTTTTTAAAAACTTGGCGATGCACGTCACTGCCGCATTTTATTGTTAATCGAGCGTTGACTATGGCCACTAATATTTTATACGGTTCAAAGCTTACTGATATGGAGACCTGCTATAAGCTGATAAGGACGGATATATTCAAGGCTCTTAGGCTTAGGTCGGACCGTTTTGATATTGAGCCTGAAATAACGGCAAGGCTTTTAAGGAAAGGCTGTAAGATCATTGAAGAGCCTATATCATACAAAGGCAGGCCGTATCATGAAGGGAAAAAAATCACGTGGAAAGACGGTTTTATGGCCCTGTGGACATTGTTAAGATTCAGGATTTAGGCAGGCCGTTTTCTGACGGTATCGTATAAGGATGGAGTTATCGCGAATGGATTATATATTTAAAAACAGGGCGGGTATTTTTTTTATGTTTCTGTTTGACCTGATAGGAGGGTTTATTTTTTTGCCTTTTTTACTTTTTAAGAAAACCAGGCCCGGAAACGTAGGCAATATACTTATTATAAGGTTAGACGATATATCTGACGTAATATTTTCAACCGTGGCGGCATTGAATTTAAAGGCGCATTACAAGGGCGCTAAGATCACCATGCTGACTAATAGTTTTGCCCGCGATGCCGTTATTGATAACCCCCACATTGATGAAATTATATGTTATGACGCTCCATGGCTTTGCCAAAGAAATACTAATAAGTTCAGCCTTACGGGATTTCTAAAATTGGCAAATGAGCTTAAAGGCCATAGATATGACATTGGCGTTGATCTTAAGGGAGATATCAGGCATATATTTCTTATGGCTTTGGCCGGTATCAAATTCAGGATAGGATATGGGGCCATGGGAGGAGGGTTCCTGCTTCATAAGAAAGCCCAGTATATGCCTTACCTGCACAATATAGAGCAAGGTTCAAACCTATTGAAAGAACTGGGTGCCGGAATTACTGAAAATAAGCCGAAATTATATATATCAGCCGCAAATGAGGGCATAGCACGGAGTATTCTTGACGATGCCGGGATACAAAACGGAGATTTTGTAGCGGTAATGCACACGGTTGCCGATTGCCCGTCTAAAAACTGGCTTGACAGAAAATTTGCCGCTCTCGCGCGGGTTATTCGCGAGCAGTATAATGCCAGGATAGTATTGCTTGGAGATGAAAGCGATAAGCGTAAAATCAATGAGATGGCGGCCTTAAGCGGAGTTGATATAATAAATGCCTGCGGCAAATGTTCTTTTCAGGTTATGGCCGCGCTGATAAAAAAGGCCTCTTTATTTGTGGGCATAGACGCCTTACCGGCCAATCTGGCCGCGCTTCAGGGGGTAGCGTCTGTTATACTTTGCAGCTGCGCCTGGCCGGATGATAAATGGCCGGGCATAGAAGAAAAGGTTGTCAGGATACGAAGGGACATATCCTGCAAAGGATGCTATATGCCTGATTGCGCCCAGAATATATGTATGGATCTGATTTCAGTTGATGATGCGGTAGAAGCTGTCGCTGATGTGCTTGAAGCAAGGCATAAGAACATTAAGGCCTTTTGACAGGTTTTATATTTGGCCAAAAACGGTAAACCGGACAGATGAATAAAAGCGGCATTATCAGAGATATAAAGAAAGCGGTGATAATCAGAACAGACAGGATAGGTGAGGTTTTGCTTTGCACGCCTGTTATAGACGCTCTGATGTGGAGTTTTCCGGGCGTGAAAATCAGTTTTGTCACATCCGATTATTCAAAGGATATTATTACAGGCAGGCCGGATATTGAACGCGTTATTATTTTTAGCACCATAGGCTGTAACCAGAGTTTTTTTAAAGCCCTTAGATTGGCGTGGACGCTGAAGGCCGGTTCTTTTGACATGGCTGTTGTGCTAAATCCTCATAAGCTGCTGCATCTGGCAGTTTTTTTGGCAGGCATAAAATACAGGGTGGGTTTTGACAGAAAATGGGGATTTCTTTTAAACGCGAAAGTTACAGATAAACGCGACGAAGCGGAGTATCATGAGGCAGAGTATAATCTGCGGCTATTAAGGGCTGTTGATGTTTATAGAGACGGTATCTTGCCTTCCATGTCTTTCCTGCCGCAGAGATTAACCCGCGTGCGCGCCATCTTAAAAGAGCAGGGTTTGTCCGGGGACAGAAAGGTAATCGTAATTCATCCGGGAAGCAGTAATCCGTATAAGATATATCCCGCGGAAAAATTTGTTGTTATAATTAAGGCTTTGGCTTATGCCAAGGCCGCGGACATAGTCTTGATAGGCCATGCCGGAGAAAGAGCTTTATGCGACCGGATAGCGGCAGATTCCGGACAGGGCGTTTATAACCTGTGCGGATTTTTTGACCTTAAAGGCCTGGCGGCTTTATTCCAATGCGCCGATCTTTTTATAACAAACGATAACGGGCCGATGCACATAGCCGCTTGTTCCGGGACAAGAGTGCTGGCGCTGTTTAACAGAAAGGCAAATGGCTCAAACCCGCGCAGGTGGTCTCCTTGCGGCAAGGGCCATGTTGTTTTGTACAAAACGTTCAGCGAGCTTGAGCCTGAAGAGGTCATTGAACAGGCCAGGTTGATGCTGAAGGAGTGAACATGGAACAGATGGATTATTTTATTAATCAGCCCGTGTTTTTAAAATACAAGCGCGGGTTTGATCTTAAGCGGATGCGAAGGAAGGCTTTTATAAAAAGCGCGACACTAAATGAGCGTGTTATTGAAATACCGTTTGCTATAAAACAGATAAGCGCTATGCCCGCGCCCTGCAGGGTCCTGGACGTCGGATGCATGGAGAGCGAACTGCCCCTGTTTATGGCAGGCCTTGGTTATGATGTCACGGGTTTTGATTTCCGGCATTATCCTTGCCGCGTGCCGAATTTCAGATTTGTCCAGGGGGATATACTTGATCTGCCTTTTGATGACAACAGCTATGACGCCGTGACCTGCATCTCAACCATTGAGCATATAGGCATAGGTTTTTATAATGACCCCAAGGGCATGACGTCAGAGCCTGATATAAAGGCAATGGCCCAAATAAGCCGGGTGTTAAAACCGCAAGGGCTTTTGGTCTTGACGGTGCCTTTCGGGATTTTTTGCGTTAACAAACACCAGCGCGTTTATGATACGCCAGCCGTCAAAAGGCTTTTGTCGGGATTTAAGATAGAAAGCGCGGCGTATTATAAAAATACGAAACCGGCTTTGGCGAATAATTACTGGAAAGAGATCAGCTGCCAGGAGGCGGATTCCGTTGATTGCAGACAGGCGGCCGATTGCGTTGCCTGCATAAGCGCCTTAAACAGAAAGAAATAATGTGGCCAGGGCAAAGGATAGAAGAATACTTCTAATAAACCCGTTTGGCATAGGTGATGTAATATTTACCACGCCGGTTATTCAGTCTATAAAATCAGCTTTTCCCGGCAGTTATATCGGATATCTATGTAATAAAAGGACTGCTCCGATTTTGTTTTCAGACCCGAGCGTGGGCGTGGTGTTTGTTTTTGAAAAAGACGAATACCGCCGGTTGTGGCAATTGTCAAAAACCTCCTGCATAGCCTCTGCCTGGCGCCTTTTCAGGCGCATAGGAAGAGAACGCTTTGACACGATGCTTGACTTTTCCATGGCCAGGGAATATAGTTTTTTTTCCATGCTTGCGGGTATCAGGCGCAGGATAGGTTACAACTATAAAAACAGAGGCGTATTTCTGACCGATAAGGTTGAGATCGCGAATGGATATTGCGGCAGGCATGTGGTAGATTACCATAAGAGTTTACTGGCTCTTTTAAATCCAGCAATTGATTTACAGGCAATACCCAAGGTCTACGTCTTGGAAGAGGACATTAGGAAAGCCGGCAGCCTGTTGCGCTCTTGCGGCATGGATTTAACGGATAAATATTTATGTGTCATGCCCGGCGCCGGCGCGAGTTGGGGCTTGACGGCTTTCAGGAGGCGATGGCCTATTGAAAGATTCGCCAGCGCCGTATCGCGGTTAGCAGGCAAATTACCGCTTAAGATAGTGCTTTTGGGCAGTCCTGACGAGAGCAAGTTATGCGATTTTATAAAAGAGGCAGTCCCCGCGGTGGTAAATCTGTGCGGCAGGTGCTCACTTATGGAATCTGTGGCGGTTTTAAAGCACGCCAAGGTTTTGCTTACCAATGACGGCGGCCCACTGCATATGTCTGCCGCGACAGGGACAAAGACAGTTTCCATATTCGGCCCGGTTCCTGAAAATGTTTATGGCCCGTATCCTGACTGCGGCAGATATATTATATTAAGAGACAGGTCTTTACCGTGCTCGCCTTGCTATAAAAATTTTAATCTGCCTGCATGCGATGATTTGAAATGCCTTAACAATATAAGCGTGGATATGGCCGTGGAGGCCGTGGAGGATTTATACCAAAGAGATATATAAGCTATGGCTGTCAAAGGCGGTAAAACCGATATTTTAAAAGCCGTAAGAAAAGGAAAAATAGGGATCATGAAAAGAATAGTATTTTTAGACAGGGACGGAGTGATTAATGTAAATCCCGTTTACCGCGATTATGTAAAAAGGCCTTCGGAATTTAAATTTCTCCCTGGTTCGCGCAGGGCCGTAAAACTGCTTAATGAGGCGGGGTTTTTGGTTATGATAATATCTAACCAGACCGGGGTGGGCAAGGGCCTTTATACCGGAGAGGATTTAAAACGGATTACGGAAAAGATGACAAAAGGCTTTGCCAAAAGCGGCGCCCGGCTTGATAAGATATGCTATTGCATACATCACCCTGATGCCGGATGTTTATGCCGTAAGCCAAAAACAGGAATGCTTAAAAAGGCTGTGGCAGGGATAGCCTTTGACAGAAAGAATTCTTATTTTATAGGAGACACGGAAAGGGATATGCTTGCAGGCCGTGCCTTTGGCCTGAAGACAATAGCCGTTCTGTCGGGATATTGTTCAAAAAAAGATATAAAGGATTGGAGCATTAATCCTGATTTTGTGTCAAGGAATTTATATTCTTCCGTAAAAGACATAATCCTGGCAGAGCGTAAATTGCTCCGGTGCCTTTGTCGCTGCCATAAATAACTTTTTTTGCCGAAAGGGTTCCGGCAGGAGGCTTAAAATGAAGGATATTAAAAAAAGGCTTATCAGAGAGGTATTGGTTTGCGATGGCGCGATGGGGACTATGCTTATGCAAAACGGCATGCCAGAGGGGGAATGCCCGGATTACTGGGGCATGGTAAATCATAAGAAACTGCTTGATATACACAAGTCCTATATACAGGCAGGAGCCGATATGATAACAACAAATACTTTTGGCTCCAACTGGTTGAAGCTTAAGAGGTTTAGCCTGCAGGACAAGGTGCGGCAGATAAACACGATTTCTGCCGAACTTGCCAGGCAGGCCGCCCGGGACAAGGCCTATGTGCTCGGTGATATAGGCCCCAGCGGAGAATATATAAAACCTGTGGGAGATATTGAGTTTGACCAGATGTATAATATTTTTGCCGAACAGGCGCGGACACTTGAAGACGCGAGGGTTGATCTTATTTTATTAGAGACATTTTACGATATGCAGGAATTAAACTGTGCTATACTTGCCGTGAAGGATAATACGAAATTGCCTGTTATCGCCAGCATGACTTTTCAGCGGTTAAAGGACAAAAGCTTTAAAACAACATCAGGCATAAATATAGCCTGTTTCGTTGAACAGGCCGTTAAAGCGGGAGCTGATATTATAGGTTCCAATTGCACAGTCACCGGCATTGATATGGCGGATATTGTTTTAGGGATAAAAGAGCAGAAAGCGTCAGCCATTATAGCCCAGCCAAACGCGGGAATGCCGAGAATGGAATCGGACAGGATCGTATATGACGAGACTGCCGAATGCTTTGGCAAGCACACGATTTCTCTTATTGAGAAAGGCGCCAATATTATCGGAGGATGCTGCGGCACGACGCCGGAACATATAAAAAGTGTAAGGCGCGCGGTAGACGCGCATAAAAGGCCCTGAAAACCGATTTTGTCTTGCAGGTGTTTCCTGCTCCGCGAAAAAGCGGTGTCAGGATATGATACAGATATGGGGTAATGATATGAAAAAAATACTTGTTATATACGCTTCTGCTGGAGACGGCCATAAGAAGGCCGCCGAGGCTATATACAAAAGCCTGCTTTATTATAAAGCAGATGTCCTGGTAATGCCTATTGATTCATTGAATTACACGACCAGGTTTTTTAAGTTTTTTTATAAAAGGACATATATTATAATGATAAAAAAGTTTCCCTGGCTTTGGGGATTTTTTTACAGGCTTTTAAATATCAGATTTTTCTTCGTGCTTGCCTCATTGTTCAGGATGATTGCCAATATCGCGAATTCAAAAAGGCTTGCTAAGTTTCTGCGCGCAGAAAACTTTGACGTTATTGTTTCAACCCATTTTTTTGCCCCCTATATTATATCAAGGCTTAAGAAAAAGGGTTTGATAAAATCCAGGCTTATAAATGTTATTACTGATTTTATGCCTCATCTTTACTGGATATCAGATTGCGTTGACATTTACACGGTGGCCGCAAACGAAACGGCCTTAGGCCTTGAAAACATGGGCGTTACGCGGGAAAAGATTATGCCTCTGGGCATTCCGGTAAGAAAGCAGTTTTTAACTGTTACGTTGAAACAACAGGCCCGGGCAAGGCTTGGATTGGACAGCGGCAGATTTACCATACTTATGATGCGTGGAGGCCTTGGCGTTGGCCCGGTTATCCAGATACTGAAACGCCTGCGCGCCTTAACTTTTAATCTGCAAGTCATAGTTGTTTGCGGCCATAATACAGCCCTGCGCAGTCAGGTAAGCGCTGTAGATATGGGCCCGGGGAAAAATATCCAGGTAACGGGCTTCAGCCATGATGTGGCACAGCTTATGGCGGCAAGCGATATTATGGTCAGCAAAGCCGGAGGTATTACGGTAGCAGAGGCCCTATCAATAGGCCTGCCTATCATATGTTTCAATCCCATACCCGGGCAGGAACAGGCCAATGCACTTTTTTTAACGGAAAATAATATCGGTTTTAAGGCGAAAACCCTGAATGATATAAACGCGATCATAGAAAATGTCCGGCATAATCCTGCCAGCTGTAATGAGCTTGAAAAACGCATAAGGCAGGCAGGCAAGCCTTCTGCCGCTATTGACATAGCCGGTTTGGCGCTTGGAATGTTAAAAAGATGAATGGTTACTACAAAGATTTAGAAAAAGATCTTAAGAGCTATATGGATTTTGAAAAAGAATCCGGTATGGCAGATGACGTGCTGTCAGGGCTTATTAAGCCTATGCCTTTTGCGAATTGTTCCGACTCGCCCGGCGGCGGCATTTTCACCGCCCATAATGTTTACACCGCGCAGGACAAAGCCCGGGCCATGGATACGTTGAAGGCGGCTGTTCTTGAATGCTCCAGGTGCCGGTTATGCAAAAGCAGGAGAAATATTGTTTTTGGAGAAGGGTCATACGATGCCAGGCTTATGTTTATCGGCGAAGCTCCGGGGCTTAATGAAGACATACAGGCAAGGCCTTTTGTCGGCAAAGCAGGAGAGCTTTTGTCAAGGATTATAGAGGCTATAGGCCTGCGCAGGGAAGACGTCTATATAACCAATTGTCTTAAGTGCCGCCCTCCGCAAAACAGAAACCCTCTTCCGGACGAAATAGCGTCCTGCAATGAATTTTTTATGCGGCAGATTGATATTATAAAGCCGGTTATTGTGTGTTGTTTAGGAAAGTTCGCGGCGCAGACGATACTTTCAAGCCAGGAGCCAATATCAAAACTACGCGGCAGATTTTACGAGGTCAAAGGAGTAAATGTGCTGTGCACATTTCATCCCGCTTATCTTTTGCGTAATCCGCAGGACAAGCGCCTGGCCTGGGAAGACATGAAAAATGTCCGCGATATGTTAAAAGCGTGAGGCAGTTGCCTGCCGCAAGGGCTTTTATTGCGGGCTGGCCCGGATAATTTTTAAAAAACAAAAAAGGCGTTTTTAATACGTGAATATTACAGGTAAAAATCATTTATACGCAAAAGTTCTTGTAAACCTTCCGGTTGAAGGGCCTTTTGATTATGAAGCGGGCGAGGATACGCGAAAAGATATCGCTTTAGGCAAAAGGGTCTGGGTAAATTTCGGCCCGCGCAAAACAATAGGTTATGTAATCGGATTATCCGATAAGACGGATTGCGAAAGCGTCAAACCCGTTCTGGCGGTTATTGATAAAGAACCTATATTGCGTGAAGACATACTTCAACTTACCAAAGAGATATCGCGGCATTATCTTTGTTCGTGGGGCTCGGTGGTGGGCGCGGCGGTACCATCAAGCCTTAAGAAAGGCAATGTCTCGGTTAAGTGCAGGGCCAAGGAGGATGATTACAGCGCTATAAAGCCTTCATCGGCGTTTGCTCCGACGAAAGAACAGTTTGACGCGCTTAAAGCCATAAACAAGGCTGTGGATGCCGGTTTGCACGAAGTCTTTCTGCTCCACGGCGTTACGGGAAGCGGAAAAACCGAAGTTTATATGCAGGCTATAGGCAATGCGCTTAAAAAAGGCGGCGGTTGTATTGTGCTTGTGCCGGAAATATCGCTTACGCCGCAAGCGGTGGAGAGGTTTAAGGCCCGCTTCGGGGACAGTGTGGCGGTTTTTCATAGCCGCCTGACATCAGGCCAGAAATACAATGAATGGAAAAAATTGGCGGATGGCTTATGCCATATCGTAGTAGGCGCGCGCTCGGCGGTTTTCGCGCCCGTCCGGAACCTGGCTCTTGTAATAGTTGATGAAGAGCACGATACTTCATATAAACAGCAGGACGTGCCGCGATACCATGCTGTTGACGCGGCAGTTATCAGAGCCAGGATTTGTTCCGCCGCGGTTGTGCTGGGCGGCGCGACCCCATCGCTTGAATCATACTATAAGGCTGTGTCGGGCGGTTACAAACTGCTCTGTTTAAGCGAGAGGATAGAAAAAAGGCCATTGCCCAAAGTACGCATACTTGACATGCGCCAGGAAATAGTGGAGCGCGGAAAAAAAAGAATAATTTTTTCCAGGGCCCTTATTGAAGGCATGGAGAAGATTGTCCGCAACAATGAACAGGCTATACTTTTTTTGAACAGGCGCGGGTTTTCTACCTATGCCTTTTGCAGAAAATGCGGCCATGTGGAAAAATGCGGAAAATGCAATGTCGCGCTGAATTTTCACTCTGACACGGACATACTGCTTTGCCATTATTGTAATTTCCAGAAAAAGCCTGTTAATATCTGCCCCGCGTGCGGTAAGGGTTATATAGATTATTTTGGTTTTGGGACACAGCGCGTGGAGAGCGAATTGAGCAGGTATTTTCCCTCTTTGGAGGTAAGCAGGATGGACACCGATTCAACCAAAAAGCGCGCCTCCCACGCCCAAATATTAAGCAGGTTCTCAAGCGGAAAAACCCGGGTGCTGATAGGGACTCAGATGGTCGCCAAGGGCCATGATTTTCCCATGGTCACGCTTGTTGGAGTTGTTTTAGCAGATACGTCGCTTAACCTGCCTGATTTCAGGTCTGGAGAAAGGACGTTTCAATTGCTTACCCAGGTCGCGGGCCGTTCCGGCAGAGGACAGGCCCCGGGCGAAGTGATCATACAGACTTATATGCCTAATCACTATGCGATCCAATGCGCGCTGAACCATGATTACCATGATTTTTATAAGAGAGAGCTGGCTTTCAGGAAGGAGCTTTGCCTGCCCCCGTTTTCAAATATCATTAATTTGTGTGCGCGTTCCTTCAAGGAAGAAGATGCCCGCAGGGCCTGCCAGGCCCTGGCCGCGCATATATTAAGCAAAAGGCCTATAGGGTTGATAGAGCTCTTGGGCCCCTGCCAGGCCATGGTTTACAGGTTGCGCAGGCAATATAGATGGAATATAATATTAAAGGTCAAGGGCCTGGCGGAATTCAATCCATCGCTCAAGGCTTGTTTAAAGGAATTTAGGAAACCCGGCGGGGTAATACTTACGGTAGACGTAGACCCTGTATAAAATTTTTATACGGATAAGTTGATGAGAATAATATATTTCGGGACATCAGAATTCGCCGTGCCTTCTCTTAAGGCATTGGCTGAAGGCAGGCATGGCATTGCCTGCGTGGTTACCCAGCCTGGCAGAAACAAAGGCAGGCATCTTAGGCCGGCCCAAAGCCCTGTGAAGGAGTGCGCCCGCGCCCTGTCGTTAGAGACAATGGAGTTTGATGACGTGAATTCAGGCACTGCTATTAAAGCCCTGCGCGGTTTGGACGCTGATATTTTTGTCGTTTCAGCATTCGGACAGATATTCGGCCAAAGACTGCTTGCTCTTCCGAAACTGTATCCGGTCAATATACATGCCTCAATTCTACCCTGCTATAGAGGGGCATCACCGCTACAAAGGGCCATTATCAATGGAGATGAAAAAAGCGGTATCACCATTATTGTTATGAATGAATTTTTAGACCAGGGCGATATTATAGCGGTCGAGGAAACGGTTATTACTGACGCGGATGACGCGGTGGTATTGTCGCGCAGGCTTGCCGGGCTTTCGGCCCAGCTTATCGTAAAGACGGTTGACAGAATAGAGTCGGGCATGGTAAAGTTAATACCCCAGGACAGCGCGCGCGCTACATACGCGCCGAAGCTTACGAAAGCAGACGGGCTTATTTGCTGGGATCAATGCGCCGACGATATTTTGAATAAGATACGGGGCTGTATGCCCTGGCCCGGCGCGTATACGTTTATGAACAAAAAATTGTTGAAGATAATCAAAGCGCGCAAATACTTTTTGGAAGACGGCCGCGGCCCGCTTATGCACGGCCGCGTAATGGTTGTATCGGATACAGAGTTAGTGGTTTCTTGCAAGGGTTCAGCCATTATACTGGACGAGCTTCAGCTTGAAGGCAGGCGCTGTCTTAAGGCGGCGGAATTTTTAAGAGGATATAACATAAAGCAGGATATAATACTCGGATAGGGGAGAACATGGAAAAAGAATTTAACTTTTTAATGGCAATACATTTTCATCAGCCGGTGGATAATTTTGGTTTTGTTTTTGAGGAAATATCGGATAAGTGCTATGAGCCTTTTCTCTACGCGATACAGGATTTTCCTTCCATAAAGTTTAATCTGCATTACAGCGGCCCTTTGCTTGAATGGTTGAGGGATAACAGGCCAAATGTCCTTGATCTTATTGCCCGTTTGGTTGAATCCGGACAGGTGGAGATAATAAGCGGCGGGTTTTATGAGCCAATACTTTCATCAATAAGCTATCAGGACGCCGCGGGGCAGATAGCTATGATGACCGGTTTCCTGAAGGCGAATTTCAAGTCATTGCCCCAGGGGGCATGGCTGGCCGAAAGGATATGGGAACCGCAGATACCGGAAATACTGTCGCAGGCGGGCATAAAATACACTATAGTTGATGACCAGCATCTGATCTATGCCGGCTGTAAAGAGGGCCAGCTGTACGGCCACTACATGACGGAATATAACGGCAAAACGATTAATATTATCCCGTCGGATAAGCCGTTAAGATATGCCATCCCTTTCCGTCAGCCCCAGGCCAGCATTGATTATTTCAGGAAGATAATGAAGGACTACGGCAAATACACGGTCTGTTATGGTGATGACGGCGAGAAATTCGGCGCCTGGCCGGGCACCTATAATGCTGTTTACGAAAAGGGCTGGCTTAAAAAATTCCTTCAGCTCCTTGAGAAAAATTCATCGTGGGTGAAGACATGGAAGATATCGGATTATTTAGGCCAGGCCCGGCCCAACGGCATTATATATATACCCAATGTTTCGTATGAAGAAATGAATGAATGGTCATTGCCCTCCGATGCCGCGCAATCCCTTGAAGCGCTGAAGCAGCATTTAAAAAAATATAACCTGCTGAATAAATACAGCCTGTTTTTAAGGACCGGGACATGGAAGAATTTTATGATAAAATACCCGGAGGTAAACCATATACATAAAAGGGTGGCGCTCGCAAGCAGGAGGCTTTATGCCGTTGAGTCATCCGGGGCGCTCGAGGCCCAGCCTGCCAAAAACGCCGGTTCCGACCTGTTGACAAGGGCGAAAAGGGAAATATACAAGGCGCAATGCAATTGTGTTTATTGGCATGGGGTATTCGGAGGCCTGTATCTTTATCACCTGCGCGCTTCTCTTTTCAAACATCTGATTGAGGCCGAGAAACTTCTGGACGCGCTGGAGTCAAAGAAAGAGCCCCGGCTGGAGATAGACGAGGTTGATTTTAATTGTGACGGAGAAAACGAATTGATAGTTTCAACGTCAAAAAACACTATCATTATTGACAATGCCCAGGGCGGGATCGTGACTGAATGGTCATTGAAAACCAAACCCCTTAATATCGTCAATACGCTGTCAAGGCGGCGGGAGCCATATCATAAAAAGGCCAAGAAGAAGGTATTTTATGATAATTACAGGCGGGGATTATTCATAGATCATTTCTTAAGCCCTGATATCAGCCTGAAGTCGCTTAAGCATAACCAGTATAGAGAGTGCGGAGATTTTGCCCAGGCCCGTTATCAGGTATCTGATACCAGGCCCGCCGACGGCATAAGTGTTTTTAGGCAGGGTATTGTTGACGGCAGACAGATTGTGCTAAGGAAGGTCTTTACTTTTGGCAAAGAGAAAGAAACGGTCAGGGTCAACTATCAATTTGACAATCTTTCCTCAAAATCTCTGGAATTTTTGTTCGCGCCCGAATTAAATTTTTCCATAACACAAGACGACAGAGAGACAAGTATACCAAATACCGAATCTATTAAATTCCACGATAAGATTGAGGGCATAAGAGTGGACCTGGATTTCTCACAGCCGGCTTTTCCCGTATTCAGATACCCTGTGTACACTTTGTCTCAAACGCAGGAAGGGCTTGAAGACAATTACCAGGCAACATGTATTATACCGGTATTCCGGTTGTCTGTCGGAAAAGATTCCTCAACGGGCGTAGGCGTGGGCATATCCATAAAAGACAATTTATAATTTTCTAAATTCTCTTCGCCGGAATCTCACCGGGTGTAGAGAATTTTTGGCCTAGGCCGGTATTAGAGTTTTTGTCTTTGACGGTTATTTCCCCGTGCCCAATTCAGAATAATGGTAAAAAATATTTTATTTTTTTATCAAAAATGATTTTGGGCCCGGACTTAAAAAATTTTGGTTAGGCCAAAAACGGTGTTATTAGCGTAACCGGACATTGTCAAGAGCATGGGACCGTTAAGGACTCGGCAGGGTTTCTATCGGAGGCCTAAATTGTTTTAAAAAAATCTCTTGCGCTTATATTCTTATATGTTATAATAACACACTAATATAATCTGAAACCTTTATCTATAACAATCAGGATGATATGCCCCAACTGCGCAAAGACCCCGTTATCGGCCGCTGGGTTATTATAGCGACAGAACGCGCCAAAAGACCCAATGATTTCAAACAAATGTCGGCGGATATAACCGAGGTGATGCCTTGTCCGTTCTGTGAAGGCAATGAAGGGCTTACGCCTCCGGAAATAAGAGCCGTCAGAAGGCCTGGGTCAATACCTAATGGCCCAGGATGGGATGTCAGGGTAGTGCCTAATCTGCATCCCGTGTTACGAATAGAAGGCAATTTAGACAAACAGCCTCATGGCATATATGATATGATGAGCGGCGTGGGTGCCAATGAAGTTATTATTGAGACCCATGAGCACACGGAACACATGAGTTCTTTGAAATACGAACAGATAGCCAAGGTCTTAATGGCCTATAAGGAAAGAATAGCTGATCTTGAGGGTGATACGCGGTTTAAATATGTTCTTGTGTTCAAAAATCATAAGCCTGCCGCGGGAGCGACAAAAATAAAACATTGCCGAAGCCAGCTTATAGCCCTTCCAGTCTGCCCCAAGAGCGTCAAAGGAGAGCTGATAGGGGCCAAGAGGTATTTTGAGTATAAAGATAGATGTGTTTTCTGTGACATTATTTCACAGGAGCTCAACGATAAGAGCCGGCTCATACTGGACATAGACGGCTTTGTGGCCATATCCCCTTTTGCCGCGCGGTTTCCGTTTGAGACATGGATATTGCCCAAAAAACATTCCGCGGATTATACAAGCATAACCGACGAGAGCGCCAATGAACTTGCCAAGATTCTTAAGGAGGTATTGTCCCGCATGCACCGCCTGCTTTCCGATCCCCCGTTTAATTATATCATTCACACGGCTCCTTACAGGCGTATGAAAAAAGGTTACTGGGCTACGATTGAGAACGATTACCACTGGCATATTGAGATAATACCGCGCCTGACAAGGGTGGCGGGTTTTGAATGGGGCACGGGTTTTTATATAAACCCAATGCCCCCGGAAGACGCCGCTAAATTTTTACGCGAGGCGTAATATCACGCGTTTTATGCGCGCAATTTACGCGGCTGTTCTATAAAGCAGTGCATGATGACATAAAATAAGGATAGTTATATATGGGCGAATTAAGGCTTGATCCCATGACGGCAAGATGGGTTATAATCAGCAATGAGAAAGATTTTGGCCCCGAGGGTTATGATATAGAAAGCCCGCGCATAGACGGCAGCGGAGCCTGCCCTTTTTGTCCGGGTAATGAAAAGCTGACTCCGCCGGAAGTTGACGCGGACAGGCCTTCCGCTCTTGCCGCGAACACTCCCGGCTGGATAACGAGGACGGTGCCGAACAAATTTCCCGCGCTGAAGAACGAGCCCGATCTTAAAAGATCCGGTATAGGCATGTTTGACATGATGAACGGTGTTGGTGAACACGAGGTCATTATTGAGGATGTTGACCACAATAAACAACTCGCGGACCTGGATATAGACCAGATAAAAAGGATAATACGCGTCTATAAAAGAAGGTCTATTGAACTTGGCAGGGATGGAAGGTTTAAGTATGTCCTGATATTTAAGAATTACGGGCTCGCGGCAGGGGCCTCGTTAGAGCATAGCCACACACAGCTCATATCGCTTCCGATAGTGCCCAAGCGCGTTATGGAAGAGCTTGAGTGCGCTCAAAGGTATTATGATTATAAAGAGAGGTGCGTGTTTTGCGATATAGCCCGTCAGGAATTGGAATACAGGCACAGGGAGATATGCGAAAACGATGATTTCGTCGCATTCTGTCCTTTCGCGTCAAGGTCGCCTTTTGAGATATTTATTATACCGAAGAGCCATCAAGCCTGTTTTACCGATATAAGTGAGGGGCAGGTGGAAAATTTTGCCTGGATACTCAAAGAGATCCTTATGAGGATAAAGCGGGTATTGCATAATCCGCCTTATAATTTTACGATACACACAGCGCCTTTAAACGGCAGTAATTCGGACAATGATTCTCATGTATATTATCATTGGCACGTTGAGGTGATGCCGAAGCTTAGCAAGATAGCCGGTTTTGAGTGGGGCAGCGGATTTTATATAAATTCAACATCGCCTGAAACAGCCAGCAGGTATTTAAGGGAAGCGGTGATATAAGCAGGAAGCGTTTCATTCCGGCCCGGTCGGATAAATAACCCTCCTATCGGCCCGGATGCCGTAGAAAAAAGAAGAAGAATGTCTTAGGCTTAGACAAGCCTACCGGGCAATGTTCTAAAAACAGGCTTGAGATTCTATCTTCAAAAAAATTCAAGGAGGTAAGAGATGGCAATAAAGGTAGGTATTAATGGTTTTGGAAGGATAGGGCGCAACGTATTTAGATCGGCGATTGAGGGCAAGGTCAAAGACATAGAATTTGTGGCGGTCAATGATTTGACGGATGCCAAGACCCTGGCCCATCTTTTAAAGTACGATTCAAATTTCGGCATTTTTCCTTCAAACGTAAGCGTTGAGTCAGACGCTATAGTCGTTGACGGAAAAAAACTTCAGGTATTCGCGCAGAAAGACCCCGCGCAAATCCCCTGGGGCAAACTCGGCGTTGATGTCGTGCTTGAATCCACGGGCATTTTTCGTGATGCCGAAAAAACACAGAAGCATATTGCCGCGGGCGCGAAAAAAGTTATTATATCAGCCCCGGCCAAAGGTGATATCGCGACATTTGTTTTAGGCGTTAATGAGAACGCCTACAATAAGTCAAAGCATCATATAGTATCAAACGCTTCATGCACCACAAACTGCATAGCGCCTGTCGTCAAGGTCCTTATGGAGAATTTCGGAGTAAAGAAAGGCCTTATGACGACTATACATTCTTATACTAATGATCAGTGCATATTAGACCTGCCTCACAGCGACCTAAGGCGCGCGCGCGCGGCCGCTTTGTCAATGATACCGACTACAACAGGCGCGGCCAAGGCTGTAGGCCTTGTCATCCCTGAACTTAAAGGAAAGCTTGACGGACTTGCCATGAGGGTGCCTACTCCGACGGTTTCTATCGTTGACGTGGTTGTGCAGGTAGAAAAGCCCGCGCTGAAAGAAGATGTCAATAATGCCTTAAGAAGCGCGGCTAATGGCAAATTAAAAGGCATACTTGGTTTTACCGACGAGCCGCTGGTATCCATAGACTTTAAAAAATGCCCGTTATCGTCCATTGTTGATACGGAGCAGACGTTCTGCATAGGGGACATGGTTAAGGTATTGTCGTGGTATGACAACGAATGGGGTTATTCCTGCAGGGTTGTTGACCTGATTAAGTATATGATGAAATGATGGTGGCCGTAAGGCATTGTTTTATCCGCCCGCCTTTTTTAGCCGCGGGCGGATAAAAACGCTTTCGGCCCGGCAGGCCTGCCTAAGGCAGAATCTGTGGCAGACAAGATAAACTCCGGCATGCCTTAACCGCCGGGATGGAGACGTAAAATGAATAAAAAATCCGTAAGGGATGTTGATTTCGCGGCAAAACGCGTTTTGATGAGGGTTGATTTCAATGTTCCGCTGGATAAACAGCAAAACGTAACGGATGATAACAGGATAAGGGCCGCATTGCCTACTATCCAATATATATTGTCAAAAGGCGGCAGGCTTGTCCTGATGAGCCATCTCGGCAGGCCCAAGGGTGAGGTAAAACCGGAATACAGTTTAAAGCCGTGCGCCAAATCGTTAAGCGCTTTATTAAATAAGCCTGTAAAGGTCCTGGACGACTGCGTTGGTGAAAAGGTAGAAAAGGCCGTTTCAGGCATGTCAAACGGCGACGTGGTATTGCTTGAGAACCTAAGGTTCCATAAGGAAGAGACTGATAATGATAAGGTGTTTTCCAAAAGACTGGCGGGATTAGGGGACATTTTTGTAAATGACGCCTTTGGAACATGCCACCGGGCCCATGCCTCAACAGAAGGTGTTACGCATTATCTTGAGTCTGTTTCGGGCCTTCTTGTTGAAAAAGAGATAGAATATTTTCAGAAGGTTGTTACCAGCCCTGATAAGCCTTTTGTGTTTTTGCTCGGAGGCGCCAAGGTAGCTGATAAAATACCCGTCATTGAGAACATGATGGAGAAGGCGGACGCAATTATTATAGGCGGCGCTATGGCATATACTTTTATGAAGACACGCGGCATTGATGTGGGTTCTTCGCGGGTTGAACAGGACATGGTTGAAACTGCCAGGGTTATTCTGCGCAAGGCCGAAAAAAGAAAAGTAGAGATTATACTTCCAATAGACCACATTGTAACCGATGATATAGAAAAGGCTTCTAATGTGAAGACGACAGCAGGCGAATCCATTGATAAGGGATTTATGGCTGTTGACATAGGCCCTAAGACCATAGACTTGTTTATTGTTAAACTGCGTCCTGCCAGGACCATTGTCTGGAACGGGCCTGTAGGTATATTTGAGAACGATAAATTTGCCCACGGGACAAGGTCCCTTGCCAAGGCGATAGCGGGCTTAAACTGCGTTTCTGTTATAGGCGGCGGTGATACAGCGGCGGCAGTAGCCAAGTTTGGGTTTTCCGGCAAGATGTCTCATATCTCAACCGGCGGCGGCGCTTCGTTGGAATATCTTGAAGGCAAGATTTTGCCGGGAATAGCAGCGCTTTCAGATAAATAAGCAAGGGATATTTCCTATTTGTCAGCTGTGTCTTTTAAGGTTTTTAAGGGTTTAGGGTGTTGGTGTTATTATTTTTAATACGCGAAGAAAAGGGAGTAATAAATGAGAAAACCTATTATTGCCGGTAACTGGAAGATGTTTAACACGATAAAAGAGGCTGTGGACCTGGTCAACGGGCTTAAGCGTGAACTTTGCAGCACGGACTCTGTTGACATTGTAGTTTGCCCCGCATTTACGTCATTATCTGATGTGCGCGAAATACTTATTGATTCAAACATCAAGCTTGGCGCGCAGGATATGTACTGGGAAAAGAAAGGGGCTTTTACCGGAGAGGTTTCAGCCGATATGCTTAAGGACGCCGGCTGTGAATATGTGATAATCGGCCATTCCGAGAGAAGGCAGTATTTTCATGAAACAAATTCTGATGTCAATAAAAAGATAAAGGCGGCGCTTGAAGCCGGACTAAAGCCCATTGTGTGCGTCGGAGAAACCCTCAACCAGCGTGAGCAGGGCAAGGCATTTGATGTGATAAAAGACCATGTCCAAAACGCGCTTGAAGGTATAAAATCCGATAGTATGAAGAATATAGTTTTCGCGTATGAGCCTGTTTGGGCCATTGGCACGGGCAAGACCGCGACTCCGGAAATCGCCCAGCAGGTCCATGCCCATATCAGAAAGATGCTTGGAGGGATGTTTAATGACAGCATTGCTCAGGAGACAAGAATACAATACGGCGGCAGTGTCAAGCCTGATAATATCAGAGAGCTCATGAACGAGCAGGACATAGACGGCGCTTTAGTAGGAGGAGCAAGCCTGAAGGCTGATTCGTTTAGCGCTATCGTGAAAGGAGCGGTGTAAACCGATGTATATATTAGTACTTGTTGTGCATATAATTGTTTCATTTGTCCTTGTTGGCGTTATACTGCTTCAGACCGGAAAAGGCGGCGGGCTTGCCGAGACATTCGGCGGAGGCGGAAGTTCGCAAATGACCATATTCGGGCAGAAGGCGGGAGCTTTTCTTACAAAGGCGACCGAGGTAAGCGCTATACTTTTTTTATGCACGTCGCTTGCTCTGGCCTTTTTATCGGGCAGGAGGCAGAAGTCTATTATGGACAGCGTAAAAACCATACCGGTTACCGCGTCGGATACACTGGATAGTTCCGGGCAAAAAACCGACATTGATAAGAATGCCCGAATAGAACCGCAGACAGGCAATCAGCCCGATGCGTCAAAATAGGCAGGGCCTGTTCCAGGCACAGCGTCGTAAAATGTTTTAAAGTAAAGAACCGGTAACACGGTGTCCGGCCGGCAGAATTGTTTTATTGCCATGCCGGGAAATATATGCGTATAGACAAACAGCCGGAAAATAAAGGCCTATGTTGCGTAGCTTAAAGCGTTATCTGGCAAGACCGCTGGTTTTTTTGGCGGCTTTTTTATTGCCGTGCCTTTTCGGATGTTCATTAAAAAGCGCGGGCATAGATTATGCCCCGGACAATTTACCCGCCAACGGAGATTGCCTTGTTACAGCGTCTATTGCCGACCCCATAACCCTTATCCCTATCGTAGCCTCGGATTCAGTTTCCCACGAGCTGTGTTCTCTTTTATATAATGGCCTTGTAAGATATGATAAAGATCTCAATATAATCGGAGATCTTTGCCTGTCCTGGGAAATGAGCCGTGACGGAGGCGAGATTACTTTTATCCTGCGCGATGGCGTGAAATGGCATGACGGCGCGCCGTTTACCGCCGAAGATGTTCTTTTTACATACCAGAGCCTTATTGACCCTAAGACTAAAACGGCCTACTCCGGAGATTTCAATAGAATAGAGTCATTCAGGGTGATTAACCCCTATAAGATAAAAATTTCTTATTACAGCCCTTTTGCCCCAGCCTTGTCTTCATGGACTATGCCTATTATCCCAAGGCATATCCTGCAGAATGAAGATTTGAGCCTGACAAAGTTTGCCCGCCAGCCCGTCGGTACAGGGGCGTATAAATTCGTGAAATGGATTACCGGACAGCAGATTATTTTAAAGGCCAATGAGGACTATTTCAAGAAAAGGCCTTATATTGATTATTATATATACAGGGTGATACCCGATCCGTCTACGATGTTTCTTGAGCTTCAGGCCGGAGGGATTGATTTTATGGGCCTTAGCCCTTTGCAATACAAGAGACAGACGCAAAATGATTATTTTCGGGCATGTTTTAATAAATACAGCTATTCTTCATCCGGTTATACCTATTTAGGTTATAATCTGCGCGATATAAAGTTCAAAGATAAAAGAGTGCGCCAGGCGCTGGATTTGGCAGTTGACAAACAGAGTATCATTGACGGTGCATTGCTTGGCCTTGGCAGGATATGCACAGGGCCCTTTTTGCCTGGCTCGTGGGCGTATAATAAAGATATAATTCCCAGGCCCAGGGACATAACCGCGGCTTTAAGGCTTTTGGCCCAGGCAGGCTGGTCTGACACGGACGGAGACGGCGTCATAGATAAAGATGGTGTGGATTTTGAATTTTGCCTGCTTATTAATCAGGGTAATAACCTTAGGGAATACGCGGCGCAGATGATACAGCAGCAATTAAAAGAGGCGGGCATTGTTATGAGAATAAAGCCGATGGAGTGGAGTGTTTTGTTGGGCGAGTTTATTAATAAAAAAAAGTTTGAGGCAGTTCTCATGGGTTGGGGGCTATCCCCTGATCCGGATTGCCTTGATATATGGCACTCATCAAAGACCAGGGAAGGAGAATTTAATTTCATAAGTTATAAAAATGAAGAGGTTGACTATCTGTTTGACCAGGGCAGGCTTATCATTGACCGGCCTGCCAGGGCTCGGGTGTATCACAGAATCCATTCTATACTGCATGAGGAACAACCGTATATGTTTTTATGGGTTGAGGACAGCCTGCCGATTATCCACAAACGTTTTAAAAATATTAAACCGTCGCTTTCGGGCATAAGGCATAATTTTACCGAATGGTATGTTCCCGAAGAGCAGCAAAAGTACGGCCCAAGGCAAAAGGTATTACTATGAGGCGTTATATAATCAGGCGTATTATATTGGCTATTCCGACGATCATTGGCATTACCTTGATATCGTTTATTGTCATACACCTTGCCCCGGGTAATCCTGTTGACGGCATGACAATGCTTGACCCAAAGGCTTCGTCGTTTGAGCTCAAACAGAAGCTTATGGCGCAATACGGGCTTGACAGCCCTATCCATAAGCAGTATCTGAACTGGGTAAGGCGTATTATTAATTTTGATTTTGGCGTATCGTACAGAGACGGACAGAAGGTTATGGTAAAGATAGCGGAGCGCGCGCCGATTACCCTGTTTATCAACGGGTTATCTGTCCTGCTTATTCTGCTTATTGCTATACCCATTGGCGCGGCCGGAGCCGTAAAGTGTAATGGTTTATTTGACCGGCTTACGACAATAATTGTTTTCATTGGATTTGCGTTTCCCGGTTTTTGGCTGGCCCTGCTTCTGATGTCTTTTTTCGGTATCAGGCTTGGATGGCTGCCGATACAAGGTATTGTCTCGCTTGATTTTGATACTCTTACAATGGCAGGCAAGGCGGCTGATATAGCCAGGCATCTTGCCTTGCCGGTTTTTGTCTCTTGCGCGGGGGGAATAGCGGGCATGAGCAGATATGTCAGGAACAGCATGCTGGAGGTCCTGCGAAAGGATTATATCAAAATGGCCCGGGCCAAAGGGCTTAAGGAAAGAGATGTGATATACAAACACGCGCTTAAAAATGCGATATTACCTGTTATAACAATATTGGGCCTTGCAGTGCCCGGGCTTATAGGAGGCAGTGTTATATTTGAATCTGTTTTCGGTATCCCCGGCATGGGCAGGTTATTTTATGAATCCGCAATGAGCAGGGACTATCCTGTTATTATGGCAGTTCTCGTTATAGGGGCATTGCTTACATTAGCCGGCAATATCCTGGCAGACATAGTATATTCATTGGCAGACCCGAGGGTAAAATATGACAAATAACCTGATGATAACAGGCATAGTAATGGTAGGTGTCCTTGCCGTTATGGTATTGCTGGCCCCGGTCATATGCCGTCATGACCCGGTCAGTATTAATATTGAAAGAGCTCTCCTGGCGCCTTCAAAAGCCCATATATTCGGGACAGATTATCTGGGAAGAGATATTTTCAGCAGAGTCATATATGGCGGCAGGGTATCCATGCTGACAGGCCTTGTGGCAATAATAATCGCGCTTATCATAGGGCTTGTTGTAGGTTCAATAGCCGGATATTACGGCGGCATAACAGACCTCGCGCTTATGGGTATTGTGGATATTATGCTGTGTTTTCCGGCGTTTTTTATTGTTCTTGCAGTTGTTGCTATGCTTGAACCCGGTATAATAAATATTATGGTCATAATAGGGTTGACAAGCTGGATGCCTGTTGCCAGGCTTGTCCGCGCGGAGATATTAAGCCTGAAAAACAGGGAGTTCATCCTGGTTTCAAAGGCCTTTGGCTCAAGCAGTGCCAGGATAATATTCAGGCATCTTATTCCTAACGCGATAGCGCCTGTTTTAGTAAGCGCGGTGTTTGGTGTTGCCGGGGCGGTATTACTGGAATCGTCATTGAGTTTTTTAGGCTTAGGTATTCAGCCGCCGTCTCCCAGTTGGGGCAATATCCTTATGGAGGGTAAGGCATCTTTGGGGGCCTGCTGGTGGCCTACGGTGTTTCCAGGGTTATTTATATTGATTACCGTATTAGGTTTTAATATGATCGGAGAAGGCTTGCGGGAGCATTTTATGCCTTATAAGATATGATACGAATAAACGATTTAACAGTTTGTTACAGCCGCGGCAGGCGCCGGACAGAAGCGCCGATTCCTGTTGTTGATGGCGTCAGCTTGAAGATACCGGACAAAAGTATTTTTGCCTTGATAGGAGAATCGGGCAGTGGCAAGACAACATTGGGCCTTGCCATGACAAGGTTAATAGATGCCGGCGAAGGCAGTATAATGAGGGGCAGTGTGGTTATGGATGGAGATAATATATTAAGGTTAACCGAAGAAAAACTGCGTAATATCAGGGGCGGTAAGATATCATATGTATTCCAGGAACCCGCATCCGCCTTTAATCCTGTTATGACAATAGGCCGGCAGATTGATGAGGTCCTGTTAGCCCATGAGATAACCGGCAGGGGCCAGGCCAGGTGCCTGACATTGGAGGCTCTACGCGCTGCCAGGCTTGAAGACGCGAAGCGTGTTTACGAAGCATACCCGCACCAGCTTTCAGGCGGCATGAAACAGCGCGCGGCAATAGCCATGGCAATAGCAGCCGGGCCCAGGCTTCTGATAGCGGATGAACCGACCACTGCTCTGGACATTGATACCGAAAGAGAAATACTGGATCTGCTTTTATCGCTTCGCGCCAGTATGCATTTTTCGGTATTGCTTATTACGCATAATATCCGGATAGCCAAAGGCATAGCGGATGAAGCCGCTGTTATGCATAAAGGCAGGATCGTTGAGTCGGGGCCGGCGGACACAGTATTCAGGTTTCCGAGGCACGAATACACGAAACTACTGGTTCTATCCACGCCTAAAAATTTTGTAGCAGAATAGATATGCAATCAGCGGTAAAAGGGTTATCTTATCAATGGAAACTATAGTAGAGGTTGTGGGCGTATCAAAAAAATATAAAGACAGGCAGGCCCTGGCTCCGGTAAGTTTTAGTATCGGTTATGGCCAGACCGTGGGCTTATCAGGCAGGTCCGGCAGTGGCAAGACTACGTTGGCGAAGATAGTCTGCGGCCTTATCAGGCCCAGCGAAGGCAGTGTCTTGTTTAGAGGCGAAGACATATCCAAATTTAAAAAAACCGGTTGGAAAAAATTCAGGCAGAAGGTCCAGATTGTTTTTCAGGACCCTTTGGCCAGCCTTGATCCTAAAATGACCATAGGCCAAAGCCTGTCCGAACCTATTATAATAAATAGATATCCCGGAAAAATGAGATTGGCGTTTCAGATAAGGTCCTTGTTAAAAAAAGTCGGTTTGGATTATGAAATTATCAACTGCTACCCTCACCAGATTTCCGGAGGGCAAAGACAGCGCGTAAATATAGCCAGGGCGCTCGCGGCAGGGCCCAAACTGCTTATCTGTGACGAACCATTGTCATCGCTTGACCTTCCGTCGCAGATTAATATCCTTAAACTGCTTTGCGGGTTAAGGAGCCTGGAGAATCTGGCCATGCTTTTTATATCGCACGATGCCGATAGCATTAACGCCGTATCAGACAAAATCATACGCCTGTAAGGCTTTACTTAATTTTTGTTTGCACATTTTATCCGTTTATTATATAATACCCTAACTGAAAGCATATCCGAATGAAAACGATAATTAGGAAGGCCTATATAAAAGAAGTGCCCGTTATCCAGGGGCTTATCGGTTGTTTCGCTAAAAAAGACCTTATGCTCCAGAGGTCTCTTATTGAATTGTATGAAAATATCAGGGATTATTTTGTGGCGGTTAATGGCCGTAATATAATAGGCTGTTGCGCTTTGCACATATGCTGGGAGAATCTCGCTGAAGTAAAGGCTCTTGCCGTTGACGAAAACTGGCACAAGAAGGATATAGGGACGACACTTGTGAAACAGGCCTTAAAAGAAGCGCGTTCGCTTGACATTAAGAAGGTTTTTTGCCTGACATACGCGCCGAAATTTTTTGTTAAATTGGGTTTTAAAAATATAGACAGAAAATTGCTTCCTCATAAGATATGGACGGAGTGCCTGCAATGCGCGAAGTTTCCGAATTGCGACGAGCAAGCCATGATGACCCGCATTTGATTCCTTGGATAAAACATAAATTTTAAAAAGGCGGCCTTACGGCAATGAGACAAACCATAACGGAAAAGATCTTAGCCAGGCATTACGCGAAGAAAAGGGTTGAGCCGGGCGAATTTATTAACGCGAAAGTTGATTTGTGCCTTGGGAATGACATCACCGCGCCCCTGGCCATATCGGAGTTTGAGAAGGCCGGCATTGCTGATCCCTGGGACAAAAACAGGATAGCCCTTGTGCCTGATCATTTTACGCCCAACAAAGACGCGATGAGCGCCAGGCAATGCAAGGTATTGCAGGTTTTTGCCAAGAAACATTGCATAAGGCATTATTTTGAACAGGGCAGGGTAGGCGTGGAGCACGCGCTTTTACCGGAAGCGGGCTTAACAGGGCCCGGAGACCTTATAATCGGAGCTGATTCGCATACGTGCACATACGGCGCTCTTGGAGCTTTTTCCACGGGAGTAGGTTCTACCGATCTGGCTTCTGTGATGGCCACGGGCAGGTGCTGGTTCAAGGTCCCGCAGTCTATGAAATTCATATACAAAGGCAGAATGCAGAAATGGTCCGGCGGCAAGGACATTATATTATTTACTATAGGAAAGATAGGAGTTGACGGGGCAAACTACAAGGCTATGGAATTTACCGGCCCTGTTATACGCGGCCTGTCTATGGATGATAGATTTTCCATGTGCAATATGGCCATAGAGGCAGGCGGCAAAAACGGGATAATAGCCCCGGACGAAAAAACGCGCGCGTATATAAAACAGGCCATGGGCAGGCGTTATTTATCGTATGCCGCTCGTTGGTCATATCTATTCTCCGATAAAGAGGCTTGTTATTCCGATAGCTATGAATGGGACATGTCGGCTGTGGAGCCTCAAGTCGCCTGTCCGCATCTGCCCAGTAACGTTAAAGGTGTTAGCGCCCTTAAAAAGGTATCAATAGACCAGTCTGTTATCGGTTCGTGCACTAATGGCAGGATATCCGATCTCCGGATAGCTGCCAGGATATTAAAAGGTAAAAAAGTCAATTCCCGTGTCAGGCTGATTGTGATACCTGCCACGCAAAATATATATAAACAGGCCCTGGAAGAAGGCCTTTTGGAGGTTTTTACAAAGTCGGGAGCTGTTGTTGAAACGCCCACCTGCGGACCATGCCTTGGGGGGCACGCCGGCATACTCGCCGAAGGCGAGGTGGCCATAGCCACGACAAACAGGAATTTTGTAGGAAGGATGGGCAGTCCTAAGAGTTTTGTGTACCTGGCAAATCCGGCTGTCGCCGCGGCAAGCGCCGTCAAGGCAAGAATTACCCATCCGGCAGAGGTTGTTTAACGCGTTTATCGCGGTTATATTAATACAATCAGCGGTATTTTTGGCCCTGATAAAAATACTTAGGGCAGAATAAGAGGAATATAAAGATGAAGCTCAAAGGCAGGGCGCATAAGTTTGGCGATAATGTGAATACGGACGAAATAATTCCGGCGCGCTATCTCAATACCATTGATCCTGCCATACTAAGCAGGCATTGCATGGAAGACGCTGATCCTGATTTTGTCAATAAGGTTGAAAAAGGGGACATCATAGTGGCAGGCAGTAATTTTGGCTGTGGTTCATCAAGGGAACACGCCCCTATTGCCATAAAGGCGTCGGGCATATCCTGTGTTATAGCCCGCAGTTTTGCCAGGATATTTTACCGTAACGCCATTAACATAGGACTACCTATCCTTGAAAACGGGCAATTGCCGGGCGATATTCAAACAGGCGATATTATTGAGATAGACCTTGCCGCAGGCAGGATATATGAGCCTAAAAAAGACAAGGCATATATTACACAGCCTTTTCCGGAATTTATGCAGAGGATAGTATCCGCGGGCGGGCTAATGCAATGCTTAAAACCCGAGAAAGGCGCGCAAGATACGCTTTAAAGGGCAAGAAAGGATAAGAAAGGACAAGGTATGTATAGGATAGCTGTTATACCCGGTGACGGGACAGGGCCTGAAGTGGTAAGGGAAGGGCTCAAGGTCCTGAAGGCCGCTTCGCAAAAATATAACTTTAAATACGAAACCAAGATATTTGATTGGGGCGGTGAGAGGTATTTAAAGACATCAGAGACAATACCCGAAGGCGGGCTTGATGAACTTAAAAGTTTTGACGCTATATTTTTAGGAGCCATAGGAGACCCCAGGGTAAAACCCGGTATCCTTGAAAAAGGCATATTGCTGAATACAAGGTTTGGGCTGGAACAATATATAAATCTTCGCCCGGTAAAACTTTATCCCGGCGTTTGGACGCCGCTCAAAGATAAAGGGCCAGGCGATATAGACTTCGTTGTTGTCCGCGAAAATAATGAAGGCATGTATACGGGTATGGGCGAGTTCCGGGACAAGGGGACTAAGGATGAAGTGGCTATACAGATTTCTTATAATACCCGCAGAGGCGTTGAGCGTTGCATAAAATACGCGTTTGAATACACAAGGAAACGTAACAAGAGAAAAAAATTGACGCTTTGCGGAAAGACAAATGTTTTGACCTATGCCTGGGACCTGTGGCAGAGGACATTTAATGAGCTTGCCGCTCAATATCCGGACGTGCAGACCGATTATGTCCATGTTGACGCGACGTGTATGTGGTTTGTCAAGAATCCGGAATGGTTTGATGTTATAGTGACTGATAACATATTTGGTGATATCATAACGGACTTGGGCGCAATGATACAAGGCGGTATGGGTATTGCCGCGGGAGGCAATATTAATCCTGACGGCGTGTCAATGTTTGAGCCGATAGGAGGCTCCGCGCCTAAATATACCGGTAAGAATGTCATAAACCCTTTGGCCGCTATCGGTGCCGTGGCGATGCTCTTGGCAGAGATAGGCGAAGACAAGGCTTCGCAGGCCATAGAGTCAGCTATTATTAATGTTACGTCTAATAAATTAAAATCACTTTCAGCCGGGAAGATGGGATATTCAACAAGCCAGGTGGGCGAGCTTGTTGCCGCGAGCCTGTAAAGAAAAAAATACAGGTTTTGCGGCTAATGAGGCTTTGGCGATAGAGGTCCATGTGTTATAAAAAGAAATTTTTGTTTTTGACGCCATAACAGGAGCATGTGATATGAAAAAATACAATGTAGCGGTAGTAGGCGCTACCGGACTTGTCGGGACGCAGATGCTTAACACTCTTGAAAAGAGGATGTTTCCTGTCAAGACCCTGCGGCCTTTGGCATCTGCCAGGTCCGCGGGTAAAAAGATACGTTTTAATAAGGCAAACATTGTTGTTGAACTATTGACCGAAGACGCTTTTGGCGGAATTGACATAGTCTTATCAAGCGCGGGCGCTGATATAAGCAGGAAATTTTTACCCTATGCCGTTAAATCCGGAGCTGTTTGTATTGATAATACCTCGGCGTTTAGGATGGATGAAGATGTCCCGCTTGTTGTGCCGGAGGTAAATCCCGCAGACGTTTTTAAGCATAAGGGTATAATCGCAAACCCCAATTGTTCAACCATACAGATGGTAGCCGTTCTTAAGCCTCTGCATGATTATGCAAAAATAAAAAGAATCGTCGTTTCTACTTATCAGGCAGTATCGGGCGCCGGCAATAAAGGCCTGATACAGCTTGAAAAGGAAACGGCCATGATAGGAAATAAAAAATCTCCGCGCCTAAATAAGAATTACAGGCCGGGAAAGTTTCCATATCAGATAGCGTATAATCTCATTCCCCACATTGATGTTTTTCTTGACAATGGCTATACCAAGGAAGAAATGAAAATGGTCAACGAAACAAGAAAGATACTGCACGACAAGTCTATAGGCGTGACGGCTACATGTGTAAGGGTGCCGGTTTTTGTCTCTCATTCAGAATCTGTTAATATAGAGACCTTTAGGCCGCTTTCAGCGGATAAAGCAAGGCGTATATTGTCAAAGTCTGACGGTATCAAGGTTATTGATAATCCCGGGCAGTTAAAATATCCCATGCCGGTTAACGCGGCCGAAAGTTATGAGACTTATGTAGGCAGGATACGGAGGGACGAGAGTATCAAAAACGGTTTAAACCTGTGGATTGTTTCCGATAACCTATTAAAAGGGGCTGCCTTAAATGCCGTCCAGATAGCAGAAGTCCTGGTTAAGAAGAGATAGCATAACAACAAGGCCCAGGGGCTGTGCCAATCCAGGGATATAATGAGAAATATCAGGCTGAACATAGCCTATGATGGTACAAACTATAAAGGATGGCAGATACAGGCCAAAGGGGCCGGGGCGTCATATCCGCAGAAGACCATACAACATGAGATAGAAACCGCTTTAAGCGGTATATTTACAGCCAGGGTAAAGGTTATAGGTTCCGGGCGTACCGATGCGGGCGTTCATGCCTTGGGCCAGGTGGCAAATTTCAAGCTGAATAATTCAATGCCTTGCAACCGTATCCTGCGCGCTTTAAACAGTGTTTTACCTAGAGATATCGTTATCACAAGTGTTACTGACGTTAAGGAAAGCTTTCATTCAAGGTTTGACGCGATTTCAAAGCTCTACCGTTACCGCATATTTAACTGCCCTTGCGCGCCTCTTTTTGACAGGTTATATCAATATCATATACCTTACAAGATTAATCACGATTTAATGATATCAGCTTCGCGGGTTTTGATAGGCAGGCATGATTTCAGGTCTTTTCAGGCCTCTGGCGGCAAAAAAATAGATCCGGTGCGCGAAATAATAAGCCTGTCTATAAGCCGGAGGGGCAATGTCATCAGTATGTATATTGAAGCTGATGGTTTTCTTTATAATATGGTGCGTAATATTGTTGGGACACTTGTAGAAATTGGCAGGGGAAAGATACAACCCGAACATATTAGAGATATTTTAAAGGCCAGAGACAGGCGCGAGGCAGGGCCTACGGCCCCCGCGAAGGGGCTTTGCCTTATGCGGGTAAAGTATCCAAAAACCGCGGCCCGCGATAACCGGAGTATCAAGCAGTGAAAAAAAGGCAGCAGTGGGGTTCAAAACTGGGTATAATTTTTGCCGTGGCAGGCAGTGCTGTAGGCTTAGGCAATTTTTTGCGCTTTCCGGTTCAGGCGGCGCAGAACGGCGGCGGCGCGTTTATGATACCTTATTTTTTGTCTTTTTTTCTATTAGGCATACCGCTTATGTGGATAGAGTGGACGATAGGAAGATATGGCGGCGGGTTTGAGCATTCTACCGCGCCGGGCGCATTCCACAGCATGTGGCAAAAAAACCGTTTTATAAAATACTTTGGCGTGATAGGCATATTCGGCCCGATGGTTATATTTGTCTATTATTTGTATATTGAGTCCTGGTGCTTTGCCTACAGCGTATTTTCAATGACCGGCGCTTATAACGGTATACGAACTCAATCGGGTATGACGGATTTTCTAAGGGGTTTTCAGGGGCTTACGCAGGGAGGGCATTTTAGAGGTATTTACACAGCTTATTGTTTTTTTCTTGCCACCTTCGCGCTAAATATGGCGGTAATCACACGCGGCATAAAAGTCGGCATTGAAAGATTATGCAAGATCGCCATGCCCGTTCTTATCATATTCGCTTTTGTAATAATGGTCAGGGTGTTCATGCTTGGCGCCCCAAATCCGTTATTGCCTTCATGGAACAGCCTTAACGGACTGGGTTTTTTATGGAACCCGGATCTTTCAGCGTTAAAACACGCTAAGGTGTGGCTGGCGGCCGCCGGCCAGATATTTTTTACCTTAAGCGTCGGTATCGGGGTGATATTGACTTATGCCAGCTATCTCAAAAAAGCCGATGATGTTATCTTGTCAGGCCTGTCGGCCGCAGGTACCAATACCCTTATTGAGGTTGTTCTTGGCGGGTCTATAATCATACCGGCCGCGTTTGCTTTTTTCGGGCCGGCGGGTATTATTGATGTGTCCAGGCAGGGCGCCTTTGACTTGAGCTTTGTGACTATGCCGGTGATATTACAACATATACCGATGTCTGCCGTGTTCGGTTTTTTATGGTTTGCAATGCTTTTTTTGGCCGGCATAACATCATCTGTATCCCTTGCCCAGCCGGCTATAGCTTTTTTGGAAGACGAATTTAACATGTCAAGGGCTAAAGCGGTTTTGATATTTGGAGCAGCTACTTTTGTTTTCTGCCACGCGGCAATATTTTTACTGGGCAAAGGCGTGGTGGATGAGCTTGATTTTTGGGCAGGCACTTTTTGCCTTGTCCTGTTTGCTACTATTGAGGTATTACTTTTTGCCTGGGTTTTCGGTATTGATAAGGCCTGGGATGAAATGCATCACGGTTCTATGATGCGCATTCCGGCACCGTATAAGTTTATTATCAAATACATAACGCCTTCTTTTCTTTTTTTGATACTTGTTTTTTGGTTTGCCCAAGACGGCCTGCCTTTTATCATGATGAGAGATATTGATAGCACCGTCAAGCCCTATATCATCGGTACGCGTCTTGCGCTTGCCGGACTGTTTTTCGTTCTTTGCATGCTGGTTAAAACAGCCTGGAGAAAACGGAAGATGAAAAGTTATTATTGAGGAGGATGCGGCGGATGCGCTGGAGCGGTTGGCTGTTTATGATATTATCGTGGGTTTTTATAGTATCTTTGTGTTTATTTAGTTTTATCAAGGTTGTAACACGCGGCCAAAAAGGTACGTAATACATTGTTACGTGTTTTTTTAAAAGAATTCGGGTTTTTTAAGGAGTCTTTTCCGCGTTCAGACAGCCGCGGCCGGAGGACGGCTTGGGATATGCGTGCGCGTCCCGCGGCGCGCCCGACCTTCGCGTAGGTAACGTATAATGTTCTCTGTAAATTCAGCTTGAAATACCAATAAAAAAGGGTGTATCCTTTCATTGTTAGAAGTAAAAGCTTTCAAGAATAGCCTTGAAGCTTAAACATGAAAGGAGGAACACC